>PKER01000140.1 GCA_002919115.1 bacterium | reverse complement strand
AGCGGGCCGCCTCGCGCGCGGCGAGCTGGCCGCAGGCGGCCTCGATGTCGCGGCCGCGGGTGAGCCGCACGGTCGCGCGCAGCCCGGCGCGCTCGAGCGCGCCGCGGAAGGCGGCGATCGCCTCGCGGGAGGAGCCCTCAAAGCGGCCCGTCGGGTTGTACGGGATCAGGTTCACCTTGTAGACCCGCGGGTCGAGGATCCTGGCGAGCTCGCGGGCGTGCTCGGGACGGTCGTTGACGCCGCCCAGCATCACGTACTCGATGAAGACCATGCGCCGGCGCTTCGCGTAGTAGCGCTCGCAGGCGGCCAGCACCTCGCCGAGCGGGTAGCGGTCGTTGACCGGCATCAGCTCCGAGCGCAGCTCGTCGTTGGGCGCGTGCAGCGACAGGGCCAGGCGGATGGGTTTGTCGGTCTCGGTGAGCCGCTCGATGCCGGGGATCCAGCCGACCGTGGAGATCGCCGTGCGGCGGTGGGTGATGCCGATGTCGGGGAAGCGCTCGACGGCGGCCAGCACCGCGTCGAGGTTCATCATCGGCTCGCCCATGCCCATGAACACGCAGTGGTCGATGGGCTCGATGCGGCGGAAGTGCAGGGCCTGGTCGAGGATCTCGGCGGCGGTGAGGTTGCGGCCGAACTTCATCTGGCCGGTCGCGCAGAACGTGCACGTGAGCGGGCAGCCGGACTGCGAGGAGACGCAGATCGAGCGGCGCCCGTCGCGGTAGCGCATCAGCACGGCCTCGATCGGGCGGCCGTCGTGCGTGCGGAAGAGCGCCTTCACCGTGCCGTCGCTCGCGGTCGCTTCGTGCAGCAGCTCGAGAGTGGAGTAGGGGACCTCCTCGGCGAGCTGCTCGCGCAGCCGCGCCGGGATGTTCGTCATCTCGTCGTAGCCGCGGGCGCCGCGGGCCGCCCACTCCCACACCTGCTTGGCGCGGTAGGCCGGCTCGCCGCGCTCGCCGAGCTTGGCCTCGAGCAGCGCCAGATCCATCGAGCCGAGTGTAGGCGGCACCCCGAAACCGCACCCAACCCCGAGTGAGGCGGATTTGTTCGATATAGCCGCACAAATCCGCCTCACCTCGGGGTGTGAGGCGGATTCATCCCGTATAGGCGAGGTGGTCTCCACCGGTCATCGCAACAAGATGCGAGTGATGACCGACAGGAGGCCATATGGGAGAGACGAAGTTCGGCCGGGGCC
>PKER01000357.1 GCA_002919115.1 bacterium | reverse complement strand
GCCTCGATCTCGGCCTCGATCTCGTCGCGGAGATCGATGTCGGTGGAGTCGTCGGCGTCCGCGCTCAGCTCGTGGCGACGGCGGAACTCGCGTAGCTCCGCGGCGGAGACGTCAAGCTGGTGAGCGATCCAAGCGTCCGTGCGTCCCTGGCGGACCCAGGCGCGGATCTGGTTGAGTTGAGAACGAAGTGGTTTACGGGCCATCGGGCGGGTGATGCTAACGGGCGTGGGCTGCGAGCGCGGCACGGCGTCGGTTGGCGGTGGCGCGGGAGAGGGTCAGCGGTTACTCTGAATCACCCGGCGTGGGCGGCCGGACTTGAGGGAGGGGTAGCCCGAACGGAGGCTCAATGCTCGTTCTCACCCGCAAGACAAACCAAAGCATCATGATCGGAGACGACATCGAGGTCTCCGTCCTTGCCGTTTCGCGCGACAAGATCCGGCTCGGGATCACCGCGCCCAAGGACGTGCCCGTCTTCCGCAAGGAGGTCTACCTCTCCATCAAGAGCGAGGAGGCCGAGGACGGCGCCGAAGCGCGCGCCAAGGTCGAGCGGGCGCTCGACAAGCTGAGCTCCTGAGGCTCGGCGCCGCCCGGGCCCGAGCCTGAAGGGCCGTCCGGCGCGGCCTGCGATGTTCGAGGTGCTGCTTGGGGCCCTGCGGCCCGGCGGGGACGGGCCGCCTAGGCGGGCGCCCCCATGAGCATGGCCAGCACCTCGAACATCACGACGACGACCGTGACCACGGTCAGCGCGAGCGCCGTGAACAGGACGCTGAAGCGGACCTTGCCGCTCTTCTGGGTGCGTTGGATCTGCCGCGCCCGGGAGCGGGCGACCGCTCGCCGACGAAGCTGCTCGCGCCGCTGGCGGTCGAGCGCCATCTCCTGCTCGAAGGCGACCTCCCAGTCGGCGAGGCTTTGACGCATCCGCATGGTTGCTGGCTGCTCCGGGAAGAGTTCTTTCTCAGGTGAAGTTGAAGGCACCGCAAGCGCCCTCCGGCGGACGGCAGCCTAACAACATGCAAGGACGACCGCAAGCGTTCCCTAACACAACGCCCGAATTCCTTAAGTGACCTTAAGCACAAGAGCCGCGCGGCGACCGCGCGGCTCTCGCTGCGAAACTGGGTCCTGGGGGGCTACGGAACCCGCGTCACCGAGCTGACCAGGGTCTCCTTGATCTGCTCGATGATCTCGAGCGCCTGCGACCACTCGCGCTGCCAGATGTTGCGGCCGTAGATCACGCCCGAGCCGCCGGCCTCCATGACCTGGCGGGTCTGCTCGAGCACCTGCTCATCGGAGACCTTCGACCCGCCCGAGAGCACGACGAGCGAACGCCCGGCGGACTCCACGCAGTGGCGGATCGCCTCCTCCTGGGTGACCTGCAG
>PKER01000378.1 GCA_002919115.1 bacterium | reverse complement strand
CGGCGGGCGCGGCTCGCCCCCGCCCCCGCCGGCCGCCGGTACCTGGCGGGCTGGGCGATGGCGCGCGAGCTGCACGTGCTCAACGACGACTACCTCGACCGCCGGGCGGCGGGCGAGGACTCGCTCGCCGCGCTGCGCGGCACCGCCGAGCGGCTCTACGCCCAGATCGTGATCGGCGCGAACAACCCGAGCCTGCCCCCGCCGTGGGGCCCGCGGCGGTTCTTGCGGTACCTGCGCTGGGCCTGGCTCGTCGAGGGCGCGTCGCAGTACTTCGCGGGCCAGGTGCCCCTGTTCCGCGCCGCCGTGCAGACGCGGATGCGCACCGGCAAGTCGCCCGCGTTCCCGCCCACCGCGCGCGACGGGGTGATCCTCGGCGGCACGATCTTCGCCCTGCTCGAACGCCACCGCGGGCCCGAGGCCTGCGAGCTCTTGGCCTCGCGGGTGCGCCGCGAGGGCGCCGAGCGCGCGATCGAGATCGCGTTCGGGGCCCCCGCGCGGGAGGTCGAGGAGGAGTGGCGGCGCTACCTGCGCGAGGACGTGCCGCGCGCGGGCTCCCCCGACGAGCTCGAGGAGCTGCACTGGTAGGCCGGCGCCGGGCCGCCGGTCGCGAGGGTCAGCCCGCGAGCAGGTAGAGCGCGAGGACGAGCAGGACGCCGACCGCGAGCGCGATCGCGAACCCGCGCGCGAACGCCGCGGGCGCGACGCCCTCGCCGGCGGACTCCGGGGCGTGCGTCTCGCCGAGCACCGGCGAGGCGTAGAGCAGCTCGCGCGCCGCCTCGGCGGCGTCCTCGGGCACGAGGATGTCGCGCGGCCCGGCCGCCAGGAAGTCCGGCACGTCGAAGCCCCGGGTGCGGCGCTGCACCGAGGGGATGCCCTCCTCACGGAGGATGCCCTCGATCAGCTCAGCTTCGGCCTGATTGGCGGCCCAGGCGACCTTGATGAGGCGACCGCCCCCGGCTGCCGGCCGCCGGGCCACTCATTCGACCTCGAGGTCGACCTCGGTGACCGCGCCGTCCCTGATCGCCCAGGCGCGCACCTGGGGGGCGTCGCGGTCGGCGATCGAGCAGATCACGTACAGCGGGTCGGGCCAGTTCGCCGCGAGGTTGATGTCCGTCTGCGAGGGCTCGGGCGGGCTCTTCGTGTGCGAGTGGTAGATCGCGGCGAGCTCCTCCCCCCGCTCCTCGATCGTCTGCGTGATCCGGAAGAGGTCCTGCGGGTGGACGCTGTAGGCGAGCGGGCTCGCCATCTCGTTGCGCGCGCGGAAGACCTCCGTGGCGCGGCCGTCGCGGCCGGAGATCATCCCGCAGCACTCGTTCGGCGCCTCCTCCAGGGCGTGGGCGATGATCTCGTCAAGCAGTGCGCGGCTGATCTTCACGGCAACGAGGCTACCGCCCGCGCCCTCGGAACCGACGTGAGGCGGATTTGTACGGCTATATCGAACAAATCCGCCTCACTCGGGT
>PKER01000332.1 GCA_002919115.1 bacterium | reverse complement strand
GCCGCGCGCGGTCACGCTCGCGATCGGCCTGCGGCAGCGCGGCCCCGGCACGCCCAGGGCGCGCTCCCACGCCTGCAGGTAGGCCTCCGGCCCGCGCAGCATGTCGCGGATGATCGGCTCGCCCGCGATCATCCGCAAATCCTCGACCCAGTCCGGGTAGAGCCCGTAGTGGGCGACGCCGTCGGTGTTGATGTCCCAGGTGCGCTCGCCCGAGCGCGGCCGCTCCAGCACCACGCCGTCGAACGAGGTGAACGGGTACCGCACCGAGTCCGGCCCGTTGCGCGCCTCGCCCTGCTTGGCGAGCCCCTGCATGTCGGAGCCGTAGCCGATCCCGAACAGGTACTCCTTGGAGCGCACGCCGCGGTTGAAGTGCCAGCGCTCGACGAACCCCGCCGAGCCCCCGGCCATCGGCGTCACGATGCCGCCCGCGCGCAGGACGCGCGCGTACGTGCGGTCGTCGGCCCACGAGTGGCTCGACACCACGCCCGAGTAGCCCTGCTCCTCGACCAGCGTCATCGCCTGGGAGCGCGCCTTGGCGCTCAGGTGGTCGGGGTCGACCATCATCCCCCGCTTCATCATCTCGCGGATCAGGTGCGCCCCCAGGTCCGAGAGGCCGCGCTTGTTGCAGTGCGGGCCCGGGCCGTAGACGGGCAGCGTCCCCGGCTGCAGCAGCGGCAGGAACGCCAGGCCGATGTCGGTCTGGGTGATCTGCTCGCGGTCGTGCTGGTGGCCCTGGCACGTCTCCATCGCCCAGAAGCGGCCCGTGTCCAGGAAGTTCGCGGTGTTCACGATCGGGCCCAGCACCTCGCCGTCGCCCGCGACCCCGCCGAAGGCGTTGTCGAACTTGTTGATGAGCTCCATCTGGCGCACGCCGAGCTCATACGCCTCCTCGAGCCGCTCGGTGATCTGCTTCGCGGTGCACAGCGGCTGGTCGTTGCGCAGGCCGCAGTCGAAGAGCTTCGAGGTCTCGATCCCGATGACGACGGCGAGCTTGCCCTGGTTGATCACGCGCCGCGCCTGGAAGGGGTTCTTGACGATCCGGAACCAGCCCTTGCCGGGGCCGCCCTCCTGGGCGTCGATGTAGCGCTCGAGCTCGTACAGGTTGCGGATCTCGCGCCGCACCGAGTCCATCTCGTTGCAGTTGTAGCCCGGGCGCTTGAACGGGTAGATCTCGCACAGGCCCTCGTTGTCGGTGTTGAGCGCGACGATCATCCGCACGCCGCCGCGCCAGGCGCGCTCGAGCCACTTGTAGTAGACGCCCTCGTAGGTAAGCGAGGTGGGCCTGGGCCAGTCGCGGAAGGTGGGCCAGCCGACCGTGTCGTGGACGTGCACGGGCGAGCCGTAGTTCAGGAAGTTCTGGACCGGCGCGAGCAACCCGTTCGGGCCCTCGACCTCGCGGCAGTCCGGCAGCGCGTAGGCGACGCCGTAGGGGTGCCACGGCCGGCCGCAGTGAAAGAGCCCGCCGATCGCCTCGAAGAACATCACGTGCAGGTGCGCGTCGAGGTAGCCGCGCACCTCGCCGGGG
>PKER01000067.1 GCA_002919115.1 bacterium | reverse complement strand
TTCGCCGCCCAGCTCGTGATCTCGGGGATCATCATCTGCACGAGCGGCGTGTTGTTGATGAACGCCGAGATCCCGGCCACGGGGAACGTGAGCCGGGCGAGCGTGCCCGGGCCCCCGTCGCTGCGGCTGCCCAGCATCCGCGTGACGAGCGGGGCGAGCATCGCGGTCTTGTCCGCGGCGCGCGCGAGCACGTAGAGCGCGGCCACGGTGAGCGGAGCGGGGTTGGAGAACCCCGCGAAGGCCTGCTCCTCGTCGATCACGCCGAAGACGAGCAGCGTGATCATCGCGCCGAGCACGGTCGCCGCCGGGGGCACGAGATCGAGCGCGAGCCCCACGAACATGACGACGACGACCGCCAGGGTGAACCAGGCGTCGACGCTCATGGATTCAGTTGTCCGGATTCGCCACTAGATCGATCGACAAGCGGCGGGGGAGGCTACCAGGGAGCGGGCGCTCGCCCCCGCGTGCGCCGGCTTCGAAAAGTTCGCTCTTTGCGGCAATTCGCACTCAAGTTCCCGCAGATTGCGTGGATCCGCTCGCCGGATCGCGTTAGGTTCGGGCCGGGACAGCCGGGTGGGGGGCGCCTGGTGCGCCGGCGGGGTTCCGATTGAGGGAAAGGGCATGCCGCTGGCGAGTTCGACTCGGATTCGACGTCAGGGGAATGGGGTTTCCCCGGAGGATCGGGCGCGGTGGAACGAGCGCTCCGACCGGCTCTATCGCGATCTGCGCCGGCCCGCGGCGGGCATGGTGCGCAGGGCGTTCGGCGCGGCCTTCTCCGACGACGAGATCGAGGACATCTACGCGAACGCCTGGCTGGGGACCCTGCGCGCGCTTGCTCCGAGGCACCAGGAGCTCGACGACGACGAGATCCGCCGGTACCTGCTCACCGCGGTCGCCAACCACGCGAGCAAGGAGCTGCGCCGCCGTCGCCGCAAGCCCACGGCGCCGCTGGAGGCAGCCGGATCGGTGTCCGACGGGCGCGGCGACCCGGTCGACTCGGCGGCGAGCTCAGAGGCGTCGAGGGTGGCTCGCGACGTCCTGACGAGCCTGCCGCCTCGCCGCCGTGCCGTGATGCTCTTGCGCTACGGCTGGGGCCTTGAGCCCAAGGAGGTGTGTGGGCTCGTCCAGGGGCTGTCCCCGCGCGCCTACCGCAAGGAGATCACGCGCGGCGTCAACGAGGTCGCCGAGCGGATGCGGATGGTCGAGACCGGGGAGTGGTGCCGGGAGCGCGAGGCCGTGCTCAAGGCGTACGCGGCCGGGACCGCCGACGAGGATCAGCGCCGCCAGGCCGAGCAGCACCTCTCGCACTGCCGTCACTGCAGCGACTTCGTAGGGCGCCTCGCCGGGCACCTGCACGACCTCGGCTCCGCTGCGACGCTTCCCGTGGCCGCCGAGGCCTTCGACCGTGCCCCGTCGATCGCGGAGCGGGCACTGGGGGTGCTCGACCGGATCCGCGACGCCCTGCCCGGCCAGCGCGCGGAGGCGATCGCCGACGCCGTCCCTGCCGCGACCGCGGCGCGCGGCGCGGGAGTCGCG
>PKER01000364.1 GCA_002919115.1 bacterium | reverse complement strand
GGGTGCGCGGAGCGACAGGTCGGATTCCTCGGGATCCGCGCTTGACCGGCGCGCGACCATGGACCCGATGCCCCCGGGCCTCTGCGGCGACTGCCGCCATTCGCGCGTGATCGTGAACCGACGCGGCTCGCGCTTCTATCTGTGCGAGCGGTCCCGCACCGACCCGGCCTACCCGCGCTACCCCCGGCTCCCAGTGCTCCGTTGCGCGGGGTACGAACCGACGCCGGCGGAGGCCGACCGCGACCAACGCTCGCGGCCCTGAATCTTCCCCAAGCTCCAGGAGGACGCGACGATGACCGAACCCTTCTACCGCGCTCGTTCGGAGGTGGAGATCGTCCGCGGCGTGCACCGCCGCGCCACGCTCCCTACCGGGACGACGTTCGAGTTCGGCGTCCACGGGCCCATCAAGCACCACTTCGGCCTCGATTCGGAACCCGACCTGCCACTCCCCGTCGACTACATCGTCGCCGCGACCGGCGGCTGAATGCTCGGCACACTCAACGGTGCACTCGCCGTGCGCAACGTGCACCTCGAGCCAGGGGCGATCCGGGCGATCGCCGAGGGGATCAACGAGGTTCGGGACGGAGTGCCGGTCCTGACCCGCATTCACGTGCACTACACGCTGCGCATCCCGCCCGGCACGAGAGAGGCCGTCGAACGTGCGCTGTCCAGGCACAGGGACAAGTGTCCCACCGCGTGCTCTCTGCGCGGCGCCGTCGAGGTGGACTGGAGCGCGGAGATCGAAGAGAGTGGATGAGGCCTTTCCGGCGGCTTCAATGACTTGCATTTGTTGCGGGATGATATTATATTCGACTCAGTTGGAGTCGGGCCGCCGTGGCGGCGGCTCAGGTGAGAAGTGGGGGATGCACCCCCACTTTTTTGTTGCTGGCGACGGTCGGTATGGCGGCGAACGAGCTCGAGCAGGAGCTGGAACGGCGGGTGGAGGAGCTGGGCTACGAGTTCGTCGAGCTGGAACGGACCGGGTCGCGGACTCGCCCGATCTTCAGGGTCAGGATCGACCGACCCGACGCGGAGCCGGGGAAAGGAATCACGCTCGAAGACTGCGCGTACGTGACGCGTCAACTCGAGCCGATCCTCGACGCTCGCCCTGAACTGGGCGGCCGCTACGTGCTCGAGGTCTCGTCGCCCGGGATCGAGAGGCCGCTCGTCCGGCGCCGCGATTTCGAGCGCTTCGTCGGGCGCGAGGTCGCGCTGCGGGGGCGACAGCCGCTGGCCGGACGCAGCCGTCGCCTGCAGGGCGAGTTGCTAGGACTGACTGGGGCGGAAGGTGACGAGCGCATCCGGCTCCGCCTCGAAAATGGCGAAGTGGTCGAGGTGCCCCGCGCGGAGGTTACGCGGGCTCATCTGGTTTTCCGCTGGGAGTAGCCCCTGGGGGCGAGGCCGGCGGGCGAGCGAGATCCAGCAGGTAGGGATATGGCGAACACGACGCAGGTGCTGGCAGCGTTCCGCGACATGATCGCGAACAAGAACCTGTCGCGCGAGGATCTGCACGATTTGATCCGCGACGGCATCATGGCGGCGCTGGCCAAGCGTTTCGGGCCGACGGTGGAGGCGGAGATCCGGATCGACGAGGAGTCGGGGAACAT
>PKER01000201.1 GCA_002919115.1 bacterium | reverse complement strand
CCCGCGCGCCGCGCGTGGATAATCGGCGGGCAGGGATGTCGAGACAGCCCCTCAGAGCCCGCGCCCGCGCCCTCCTCCGCCGTGGGGAGAACGGCGCGGTCGCGGACCCCTCGGAGCCGCTTCGCGGCCGCGCGCGGCTCGGGCGCAAGACCAAGCACCTCGTCAAGCGCCTGCGGCCCGGCGAGATCGCCGTCATCGACCACGCCGATATCGACCGCGTCGCCGCCGAGGACCTCGTGCGCTGCGGGGTCGCCGCCGTCGTCAACGTCTCACCGTCGAGCACGGGGCGCTACCCGAACTCCGGGCCGCTGATCATCGCCCGCGCCGGCGTGCGGCTGCTCGACGTGCCGGGCGCGCCCCTCTTCGACGAGCTCCAGGACGGGGAGGAGGTGGAGATCGCTGGCGCCGAGGTGCGCCGCGGAGAGCAGGTGCTCGCGCGCGGCGAGCGCCTGGAGGTCGAGCTGCTCGAGGAGCGCTTGGAGGAGCAGCGCGCGCGCATCGACGAGGCGCTCCGGGCCTTCGCCGCCAACACGATCGAGCACGTCCGCGAGGAGGGCGAGCTCCTGCTCGGCGACCTGCAGCTTCCCCGGCCGCGGACCGACTTCCGCGACCGGCACGCGCTGATCGTCGTGCGCGGCACGACCTACCGCCGGGACCTCCAGACGCTGCGCGCCTACATCGACGACGTGAAGCCCGTGATCGTCGGGGTCGACGGCGGCGCCGACGCGATCCTGGAGGAGGGCCTGGTGCCCGAC
This sequence comes from bacterium, assembly GCA_002919115.1. Lineage (GTDB taxonomy): Bacteria > Actinomycetota > Thermoleophilia > Solirubrobacterales > 70-9 > RSA11. Next base: position 902 of record PKER01000201.1, on the reverse strand, counting down.
ATGATCCTCGGCGACATGGACTCCGTGAGCGACGCCGCCCTGCGCTGCGGGGCGGAGATCGTGGTGCACGGCTACCGTGACGGGCGCGCCCCAGGGGCCAAGCGGCTCGACGAGCTCGGCGTGGAGTACGAGGTCGTCCCCGCGATCGGCACCAGCCAGGACGTCGCCATGCTTCTGGCCTACGAGCACGGCGCCTCCCTGATCGTGTCGGTGGGCGCCCACTTCAACCTGATCGAGTTCCTGGACAAGAATCGCGCCGGCATGTCATCGACGTTCCTGACCCGCCTTCGCATCGGCGAGAAGCTGATCGACGCCAAGGGCGTGAGCCGGCTCTACAACCCGGGCGTCTCCGGCCGGCTGCTGCTCGCGATCATCGCCGCGGCGATCGTCCTGATCGCCGTGATCGTGCTGATCTCCGCGCCCCTGCGCGAGCTCGCGGATTTGGTCTGGCTCAAGATCAAGGTCCTGCTCGGCCTCTGAGGAGCACGTAGGGGATGGGTTACTCGTCGCGCTACCACATGGCCTCGCTCGTCGCGGTCTTCGTGGCGCTGGCCGTGGGCATCGTGATCGGCGCGGCGCTGGGCAGCGACGTCGTCACCGGCACCGCCGAGAACCTCGAGAAGGACCTGGGGGAGGACCTCGACCGGCTGCGCGCCGAGAACGCCGACCTGCAGGAGGCGCTGACCGCCGAGCGCGAGCTCGCCGAGGAGCTTTTCCCGGTGCTCGTCGGCAAGCGGCTCGAGGGCCGGAACGTGGGGCTGCTCGCGCTGGGCAACGTGCAGGAGGGGCTGATCTCGGCGGTGCGCGCGGCGATCGAGCCCAGCGGCGGCAGGCTCACCGAGGTCGCCGTGATCGGCGAGCTTGCCAGCCGGACGACGCCCGCCCTCATCGCGGAACTGCGC
>PKER01000047.1 GCA_002919115.1 bacterium | reverse complement strand
GTGCCCCGCACGCCCTCGACGAAGCGCTCGTCCATCCCGTACTCGACCGGGTAGAGCTCCGCGTGCAGGGCGATGATCGCCTCGCCGTCGCCGGGCCGCACCTCGTTGCGGATCGTCACGCCTTCCATCGGGTTCCTCGCGACAAGCCTCGTGTCCAGATCCCGCACATCCTTGATCAACAGGTTCATGCCGCGATCATCCTGCGGCGGATTGATCGTCGCAACATGAAATTGCGAACGGATTGATCGCACTCTACGATTTATCGCGGCATGGAGCTCCGCCAGCTTCGCTACCTCGACGCGGTCGCCCGCCACCGCCACTTCACGCGCGCGGCGGAGGAGCTGCACGTCGCCCAGTCCGCCCTCTCCGCGCAGATCCGCAAGCTCGAGGCGGAGCTCGGCGTGCCGCTGCTCGAGCGCACGACGCGCTCCGTCGAGCTCACCGAGACGGGCGAGGTCGTGCTCGCCCGGGCGCGCAACGCGCTCGCCGAGGCCCAGGCGCTGCGCGACGAGGTCGAGGAGCTGCGCGGGCTCGTGCGCGGCACGGTCGCGGTCGGCGCCCTGCGCCCCGCCGGCGAGGTCAACGTGCCCGCCCTGCTCGCCGAGTTCAAGCGCCGCCATCCGGGGATCGAGATCCAGTTCCGCGAGGGCACGGTCGGCGACATGATCGAGCACCTGGGCGCCGACGAGCTCGACGCCGCGTTCGCGCTCGAGGCCGGCCCGTGGCCCGAGGGCATCGAGTGCGCGCAGCTCAGCGCGGAGGAGCTCGTCGTCGCCGTCGCCCCCGGCCACCCGCTCGCCGAGGAGCGCCCGCTACGGGTTCGCGAGCTCGACGGCGCCGAGCTGATCGCCTTCCGCGAGGGCTCGGCGGTGCGCCGCGCGATGGACGAGGCGCTCGAGCGCGCCGGCGCCTCGGCGCGCGTTTTGCTCGAGGGCTCCAACGAGACGCTGGTGCGCGCGCTCGTCGTCGAGGGATTAGGGCTCGCCTTCGTCCCCCGCACCGTCGCCGAGCTCCCCGGCGCGCCGCTCGTCGCGCGCTCGCTCGACCCGCCCATCCACCTGCCGGTCTGCCTGATCTGGCGCGCGGGCCGCGCCCAGACCCCCGCGGCGCGCGCCTTCCTCGACTTCGTCACCGAGCGCGCGGCGGCGGGCTGAGGCCCCGCCCCGCCGCGACTCCAACCCTTCGTGGGATCAACCGTCGGAACGTCGAGGTCGCGCGGGGAGCGCACACGAAACCGCAGTTCTGTTGGATCAACCAACAAAATCGCGCCCTCGCGGGGGCGGCCAGCGCGAGCTCGCGGTTGTGTTGGATCAACCAACACAAGCGCGCGTTGGCGACGACGTCGTGCCCCAGCGCCCCCGGCTAGGACATCGGCCTTTCGTGGGATCAACCGTCTGAACGTTGAAGTCGCGCGTCGGCCGCGAGCTGGTCGAGCGCCTCGGCCGGCACGCGCGCCAGGTCCATCCGCACCCGCTCCCCGTCGAACGGCACGCCCTCGCGGTCGAGCAGCGCGCGCTGCCGTGAGCCCTTGGCGAGCGACCCGTCGGCCCGCACGGCGCGGTGCCAGGGCACACCGGGATCGTCGGTCGCGCGCAGCACTTGGCCCGCGAACCGCGGCGCGCCGGGGCTCAGGTCGCCGTAGGTGGTGACGAACCCCTCGGGCACGGCGCGCAGGCGGCGCAG
>PKER01000216.1 GCA_002919115.1 bacterium | reverse complement strand
TGGGCGAGGCGCGCCGCGAGCGGCGAGCCGAGGCTGACGACGCCGGCCAGCTCGAGGCTCTCCGTGAGCCAGGTGCGGCGCTTGGCGACCCGGTTGACGAGCCCCCAGCGCTCCGCGGTCTCGGCCCTGATCCGCCGCCCGGTGAGGATCAGCTCGAGCGCGCGCTGCCTGCCGAGCGCCCGGGTGAGGCGCTGGGTCGCGCCGCCGCCGGGGATCAGCCCCAGGGTGATCTCGGGCTGACCGAACTGAGCGGTCTCGGAGGCGACCACCATGTCGCAGGCGAGGGCGAGCTCGAACCCCGTCCCGAGCGCGTAGCCCGAGACCGCGGCGATCAGCGGGGTGTCGCAGTCCGCGATCCGCCGCCAGAGCTCGGCGCCGTCCGGCCTGGGGATGCCGTCGACGCGCGATCGGCCGCCGAGGTGGCGCACGTCCGGCCCGGAGGCGAACACCTCGTCCGTGCCCGCGATCACGATGCAGCGCGTCTCGGGCTCGGCGTCGGCGCGCGCGAGCTCGTCCGCGAGCGCGGCCATGAGCTCGGGGGAGAGGGAGTTGCGCTCCTGCGGGCGGTTCAGGCGCAGGAGCTCCACCGCGTCGAAGCGCTCGGCCGTGACCGGCGCCTCAGCCATCGATGTCCGCCTCGATCGCGCGGGCCAGCGCGGCGCGCGCCTCCAGGGTGCGCGGGCCCGGCCACGCGAGCGGCCGGCCGTCGACGGCCGCGATGGGGTGCACCTCGCGGGTGGTGGAGGCCAGGAAGGCCTCGCTCGCGCCCCGCAGGTCGTCGATGTGAAACGTGCCCTCCTCGACCTCGACCGCGCGCATGATGTGTCGCCGGGTGATCGAGTCCAGGATCGGGTTGTCGAGCGACGGCGTGCGCAGCACCCCCTCCGGCGTGGCCCAGAAGATCGACGAGGTGGGCGGCTCGAGCACCGTGCCCTCGGGCGAGACGAACAACGCCTCGTCGGCGCCGCGCGCGCGGGCGATCCGCGTCGCGTGCATGTTCGCCGCGTAGCTCAGCGACTTCACCCCGTCGAGGACCACGGTCGTCCTGTAGGTCACGCTGGCCACGGTCGTGGACTCGCCGTAGGCGGGCAGGGGCTCGGTGACAGCGATCCGGCGCCCGCCGCGCGTGACCAGCACGCGGACGATGGCGTCCTCGTCGCCGTGCCGGGCGAGCAGCGCGTCGAGCTCCCGGTGCAGCGCCTCGCCGTCGTAGGCGAGCTCGATCGCCGCCGCCGAGCGCGCGAGACGCTCGAGGTGCTCGGCCAGCGCGAAGGGCCTGCCGCCGTAGAGCCGGATGACCTCGAAGGCGCCGTCGCCGCGGTAGAGGCCGTCGTCCGCGAGCGGGATCACCGCCTCGGCGGTGGGGGTGATGCGGCCGTCGACGCTCGCCAGCGGTTCTGAGCGCATGCTTGCGACGTTATCGGGGTCCCGCGCATGACGACGTCCGATGGGGTTACCCTGCACGGGGACGCAGCCATACCGGCGGCTTCCGGAGGGGGGTACCGGAATGGCGCCGGGCCTGGGACGGCGGTTATGGGGTCCATGGACGGACGCTCGCGTCGGCAATTCGAGCGATCAGACCATGGAGGATCACAGTGTCCGGAAGACTTCGAACGCTTGGCGCAGCGGCGCTGGCGGCGTGCGTGGCCGCGTTGCTCGTGGCCCCCTCGGCGGCGAGCGCTAATCCGGTAACCGACCTGCT
>PKER01000037.1 GCA_002919115.1 bacterium | reverse complement strand
TGCGCGACGCGCTCGGCGGCGAGTTCGACCGCGAGGTGCTCGAGCGCTGGGCGCGCTGGGCCGCCGAACGCGGGATCGTCACGGATCCCCCCGACGTGGCCGCCGCGTTCCCCCGGTGATCGGCTTGTTCCCGTCCCGCGCGACCGGGAAGGTCGGTCGCCGCTAGAGCCGGCGGCTGCGCCGGAACTCCTGGCGGACCGACTCCGGGCGCCCCCAGAACTGGCGGATCTCGGCGCGGCCCTCGCGGAAGTCGCGGAGCACCAGCTCCCCGTCGATCCGCTCGCCGTCGAGCAGGCGCAGCGTGCCGAGCACGGCGGGCGCGGCAGCGGCCTTGCCGAACTTGTTCGCGACGTTGATCCGGAAGTGCCAGTCGGCCTTCGAGTAGGGCTGCGCGTTGATCTGCGCCAGCAGCACGGCCGCGTCCCTGAACTGGTTCTCGTCGGCCAGGCGCAGGTCGAGGGCCATGTCCGTCCAGTCGTCTGGAAGCGACTCGACGATCTCTTCGAATTGCTCCGCGAGGCTCATCGGCGGAGAGCCTAGTTGACGGCGATGAGCATCCGCTTCGCGAGCTCGGCGCCGATGGTGTGATCCTCGCCCTCGACCTCGATCGAGACCGAGCCCCCGAACGGCTCGCGCTCGCCCACGGTGAGGCTGGTCCCGGGCAGGATGCCGCGCTCGGCGAGGTAGCGGAGCATCTCGGGATCGGAGTCGGAGACCCGCTCGAACACGCCGGTGCGGCCCGCGTCGAGCTCGGCGAGCGGCGTGCCGGCGCGCGTCGCGACCGCCAGGTCGCGGTCGGGGATCGGGTCGCCGTGCGGGTCGCGGTCCGGGTGCCCGAGCGCCGCCGCGATGCGCTCCTCGAGCTCCTCGGAGATGTAGTGCTCGAGCACCTCGGCCTCGTCGTGCACCCGGTCCCAGGGCATGCCGAGCACCTCGGCCAAGTACGCCTCCAGCAGCCGGTGGTGCCGGGTGACCTCGAGCGCGACGCGCTCGCCCGCCTCCGTCAGGCGCGCGCCCCGGTAGGGCACGTGTTCGACGAGCCCCATCGCCGCCATGCGCTTGAGCATCGCTGTCACCGAGCCAGGCGAGACGCCCAGCCGCTCGGCGAGCGCCGAGGTCGAGACCGGGCCCTCCTCGCGCTCCTGGAGCGAGAGCAGGGCCTTCGCGTAGTCCTCGACGGCCTCGCTGTTCGCGGCTGCGGGGTCGCGTCTGAATCCGGAGTGAGCCATGCGCTAGACGGAGATGAGAAGGCCGGTCAAGTAGAACACGAGCGCGCCGGCGGCCATCGCAGCGGCCGTCCCCGCGTCGAGCACGCGGCCGTCCGCGCCGCGCATCGACGGCGCGATCTGCGTGATCACCTGAGCGATCGCGCCGACGCCCACGCCCAGAAGCATTGCGGACAGCTCGGCGTTCGTCACCGACACCCCGATCACCGCACCCGCGATCGCGGGCGCCCCGGCGATCAGGCCGAGCAGCGCAAGGCGCCGCAGCGACGGCCGCGCCCGCGTAAGCGGCGCGACGATCGCGAAGCCCTCGGTGGTGTTGTGGACCGCGAAGCCGACGACGAGCGCCGCGCCCAGGGCGAGCTCGCCCACCGCGTACGCGGAGCCGATCGCAAGCCCCTCCCCCATGTTGTGCAGGCCGATGCCGACCGCGACGAGCAGCGCCAGGCGAAAGCCGCTCGCGCCCGGGCCCGCCGCCGCGCGCCGCGCGCGC
>PKER01000300.1 GCA_002919115.1 bacterium | reverse complement strand
TTGCGGCATATCCGGCGCGCGACGTCGTCGTCCTCCTCCCAGAAGCGGCCGAGCGGCATGATCCCGGCGTTGTTGATCAGCACGTCGATCGGCCCGAGGCGCTCCTCCGCCCGGGCGACGAAGGCCGCGAACGAGTCGCGGTCGGTGACGTCCAGGCGGACCCCGATCGCCTCCGCCGGGAGCGCGGCCGCCGTCTCCTCGGCGAGGTCCGCGTCGAGATCGCCGATCGCGATCCGGGCCCCCTCCCGGGCGAGCGCCCACGCGGTGGCCCTTCCGATCCCGCGCGCCGCGCCGGTGATCGCCACAACCTTGCCGTGCAGTGAACGCGGTTCGCGTCCCACGCTCTCCTCCTCTCTCGCTTGGCGCCCATTCTGCACGACGGCGCCCCGGGCGGGGGACGGTGGGCGCCCCTTCCTAGAATCCGGTCAATGAAGGTCGGAGTGGTCGGACTCGGCTACGTGGGCCTGCCGCTGGCCGTCGCGTTCGCCGAGGCGGACGTCGACGTCATCGGGGTCGACGTGAGCGCGCGCGTGGTCGAGCGCCTGCGGCGCGGCGAGAGCGCGATCGAGGACGTGCCCGACGAGCGCCTGGCGCCGCTCGTGCGCGGCGGGCGCCTGCGCGCCACGAGCGACTACGAGGAGCTCGTCGAGTGCGACGCGATCGTGATCTGCGTGCCCACGCCCCTCGCCAACCAGCGCGAGCCCGACCTGAGCTACATCGACTCGGCGGCCCGCGCGCTCGCGCGGATCCTGCGGCGCGGCCAGCTCGTCGTGCTCGAGTCGACGACCTACCCGGGCACGACGCGCGAGCGCCTGCTGCCGGTGCTCGAGGAGTCGGGGCTCGCCGCGGGCAAGGACTTCCACCTGGCGTTCTCCCCGGAGCGCATCGACCCGGGCCGCACCGACCACACGATCGCCACGACGCCCAAGGTCGTGGGCGGGCTCACCGACGCCTGCCGCGAGCGCGCGCTGGAGCTCTACGGGCTGATCTGCCGGGAGCTCGTGCCGGTCTCCTCGCCGGAGGTGGCCGAGCTCGCGAAGCTGCTCGAGAACGTCTTCCGCTCGGTGAACATCGCGCTCGTCAACGAGCTCGCGATGCTCACCGACCGCATGGGCATCGACATCTGGGAGGTGATCGACGCCGCCGCCACGAAGCCGTTCGGCTTCATGCGGTTCGAGCCCGGCCCGGGCATGGGCGGCCACTGCCTGCCGGTCGACCCGTTCTATCTGGCCTTCAAGGCCCGCGAGTTCGACTTCCCGACCGAGTTCGTCGAGCTCGCCGGCAAGATCAACCAGGCGCAGCCGCACTTCTGCGTCGACCTCATCGCGCGGGCGCTGAACGACGTCGAGCGGCCGGTGAAGGGCTCGCGCGTCCTTCTGCTCGGCGTCTCCTACAAGGCCGGCGTGGGCGACCTGCGCGAGTCCCCCGCGCTCAAGATCGCGCGCCAGCTCCGCGACCTGGGCGCGCGCGTCGCCTACCACGACCCGCACGTGCCGAGCGTCGCCGAGCTCGACCTGGAGTCGGTGCCGCTGGACGAGGGGCTGCGCGACTGCGACGTCGCCTGCGTCGTCACCGCGCACCCCGAGGTCGACTACGAGCGCGTCGTGGCGAGCGCGCCGCTCGTCGTCGACCTGCGCGGGGTGACGCGCGGGATCAAGGCGAGCAACCTGGTCCGCCTGTAGGCCATGCGCCTGCGCCGCCGCAGCCGCCTGGAGGCCGACCGGCTCACGCTCGCGCTCGCCGGCGTGGCGCTCGGCACCGTG
>PKER01000023.1 GCA_002919115.1 bacterium | reverse complement strand
GCCGCGCACCCGCGCCACCACCTCCTCGATGTTCGGCGTGACCACCGCGACGTGGCCGCGCGCCGGCACGGCGGGCTCCTCGGCGTGGATCAGGTGGATCTGGGTGCCGTCGCGCTCGACCCAGTTCACGCGGCCGTGCAGCGGTTGCGGCGCCGGCGGCACCTCCGTGAACCCCAGAAGCGACCAGAACTCGAGCGTCCGCTCGATCTGGTCCGGGAACACCTCCAACGAGACGTGATGGAGCATGCGCCGCGCAGCATACGCGGCGCCCGTCGCCACGACCCGCGCGGACGCCACGTTCAGCCCACGTCGCCGGAAAACGGCAACCAGGGCTGAACGTCCGCGTTGGGGCTGAAACGGCGGCCGGCGGGCCGGGTCGCGCGTTGCATGTGGGGGCGAATGGACGACCGTTTAGATAGAAATAGGGGCCAGAGATGAGTGCCTATCGACTTGAGATCGCAGCGGCCGCAGTGGTGATCGGTTTGGCCCTGCTGAGCTACCTCGCAAATCCGATCCTGCCGGTCTTCGTCATCACGGTCATCGGCATTCCCACCTGGCTCTTTTTGATGTCCCGGGACCCGCACGGCTGAGCCGGCGGGCCCGCGGACACCTAAACCAGCTCGACTAGCTCAAGCGGCGGCCCGCGCGAGCTAGGCCGCGCGCACGATCGCGAAGGCGACGAGGCCGAGGATCGCGAACACGGTCGACCAGGCGATCGTCCCCGCGGTCACGCGCTGGTCGAGGCCGTAGACGTGCGAGACCACCAGCGGGTTCACGCCGGTCGAGATCCCGGCGAGGACCAGGTAGGTCTCGGGCACGTCGATCAGCGGCCAGGCGAGCAGCGCCAAGAGCAGCGGGGGCAGGACCATGCGCCCCACGACGCCCATCGCCACGAGCTTGTCGAACTTGGGCGGGAACGCGAACGAGCCCTCTTCGGCCTCCTCGGCGAGCGCGGAGCCCAGGGCGAAGAAGCCGATCGGCAGGATCATCACGACGATCACGCGCGAGATGTCCACGAGCACGTCGGGGACGATCGCGTCGGGGACGAGGAAGGCGAGCACCGCGGCGTAGAACGGCGGGTTGCGGGTGAAGAACGCCCGCACCCGGTCCCTGGGGGTCTCCCCGGCCTTCGTGCCGAACGCGGCGCCGACGCTGAAGGCGCCGATCAGCAGCCACGGCGCGGCGACGAGGATGTCCCAGACGACCGCCTGCGAGAGCCGGTCGGTGCCCCACAGCGCGGCGGTCACCGGGTAGCCCATGTAGCCCGAGTTCGGGACCATGATGCAGCAGAGCACCGCGCCGGTAGCCGCCCGGGAGACGCCCAGGACGCGCGTGCACAGCAGGTACGCGCCGGTCAGCGTGAGCGAGAGCCCGACGTAGTAGAGGAGGATGCTGAGCCCCACCTCGGTCGGGATGTCCGCCGTCGCGAGGTTGAAGAAGACCGTGGGCGGAAGCAGCCCGTACAGCGTGAAGGTGAGCATGCGCCGCGCCAGGCGCGGCCCACGCTCACCGAAGCGCCGCTCGGCCCAGACCCCGAGGGCCGTCGCGACCAGGATCGTCGCGATGACCAGGGAGAGCACGGCGCTTGAGGGGGTCGGTTACTCGAACGCGGCGCTGAGCGCGTCGCCGGCCGACTCGACGAAGTCGACCAGCGGCGCGGGTAGGACTCCGAAGAAGATCGTCGCCGCCGCCATCAGCAGCGTGAAGCCGATGATCACCGGGCAGCGCACGCCGCCGAGGAGCGCGCCGCGCTCGGCCGCCGGG
>PKER01000330.1 GCA_002919115.1 bacterium | reverse complement strand
TTGGTGTTGGCGCCGTTACACGTCCTGTAGTCGACCTCGAAGCCCGCCTCCTCGAGCTTGGAGATCATCGTGTTTACGGCCGCGTCGTCGATCGATTGACCGTTGCCGTGGCGGTAGCCGGTCGTGCCCGTGTACATGAGCACGCGCTTGGGTTCGTCGTCGGCCCTCGCTGTCGAAGCGAACGTCGCGCTCCCCGCGAGGACGAGCGCCAGGGCGAAGGCGAACGCAATCGCCAGGCCAGCAAAGGTGGACAAACCAACCCGTACGCGCACGGACGTACCGGCAACGATCATCAGATTCTCCTCCACTCCTCGGTTGATCCGGAACTCCTCCCCGGCGGGCACCACAGCCCGCAGGACCTCCAGTCTCTCCGTTGCGCGAATTATCTAGCCAAGGTCCAGACGCGTGTCAAGCGAACTTTGAGCGAGCGCCGCTCATTAGTCCGCGCCCGCGGTTCGCTGGCTGTCAGCGGACGTGTTCGCGATCAGTCCGATGCGTCCGGATCGATCGGGGTCAGCCGCCCGTCGGGCTCGATCCTCACGTTCGGCGCGGTGTCGGCCTCGCGCTGAAGCTCCTTGACGCGCTTCTTGGACACCTCGCCGAAGTAGGCCACCGAGCGCCAGTACTCGCCGTTCCACACGTTGAGCGCGTACTCCGGCTGCGTCTCGGCGCTCGGGAAGACGACCGCGCAGTCGCCCCCCTCCTCCACCTTCCGCCCGTCGTCCTGGACGTCGATCAGGAACAACAGCGAGGCGTCCGAGTGATGGATGAGCAGGTGCCTTGCCATCCCGAGCGCGCCCTCGTCGTTGTTCCAGAGCTGGCGGCACTCCTCGAGCTCGGCCGAAAGCTGCGGCACCCCGGGCTCGTCCTCGCCGCCCAGCGCCACGACGGCGACCAGCACGCCGAAGAGCGCGAGCGCGCCGGCGAGCACGCCCAACCGCGTTGCGCGTGAGCCCCCCATGCGCCCCCTCAGACGACCGCGCTCGACGGCGCCCAGATGTTGATGCCGCCGTCGACGGCGTACTTCTCGATGGCCTCGAGCTCGTCGGCGGAGAACTCGAGCCTCTCCAGCGCGGCGACGTTCTGCTCGAGCTGCTCGACGCTCGACGCACCGATCAGCGCCGACGTGACCCGCTCGTCGCGCAGGACCCACGCGATCGCGAGCTGCGCGAGGGTCTGGCCGCGGTCCTTGGCGATCTCGTTGAGGCCGCGGATGCGCTCGAGGTTCTCCTCCGTGAGCATGTCCCGCGTGAACGAGTCGCCCTGGGCCGCGCGCGAGCCTTCGGGGATGCCGTTGAGGTACTTGTCGGTGAGCAGGCCCTGGCCGAGCGGCGAGAACACGATGCAGCCGACGCCCTCCTCCCCGAGCACGTCGAGCAGGCCGCCCTCGATCCACCGGTTGAGCAGCGAGTAGGACGGCTGGTGGATCAGCATCGGCGTTCCCAGCTCGCGCAGGATGCGCGCCGCCTCGCGCGTGCGCTCCGCCGAGTACGAGGACACCCCGACGTACAGCGCCTTCCCCTGGCGGACCGCGGCGTCGAGCGCCATCATCGTCTCCTCGAGCGGGGTGTCGGGGTCGGCGCGGTGCGAGTAGAAGATGTCGACGTAGTCGAGGCCCATGCGCTGGAGGCTCTGGTCGAGGCTGGCGAGCAGGTACTTGCGCGAGCCCCAGTTGCCGTAGGGGCCGGGCCACATGGGGTAGCCGGCCTTGGTCGAGATGATCAGCTCGTCGCGGTAGGCCCGCAGCTCCCGCTTGAGCACGCGGCCGAAGGCCTCCTCGGCGGCCCCGGGCGGCGGGCCGTAGTTGTTGGCGAGGTCGAAGTGGGTGATGCCGAGGTCGAAGGCG
>PKER01000043.1 GCA_002919115.1 bacterium | reverse complement strand
CGCCCCAGGCCGGTCGCCAGCGCTCCGCGGGCCTGAGGCGACCCGGGTCAGGCACCGACCGCCCCCGCCGGCACGAGCGAGGCGGATTGCTCCCGCCGTGCGCGACCCGTCCGCCGCTCATTTGAAGCGGCGCGGATGAGAGGCGTTTCCGTCCCTCTGTGCGGGACCACCCGCCTCGCTCGTGTGGCGCGCGGGTTGGTGGTATGGCGAGCGGGCGCCGGGGGTCGGAGCCCCGGCGCCCCCGGCGCTCCTGCCGGAGAGCGCCGGGGCACCGGGAGGTACCGGGCTACCGCTGCGGATTACGAGCAGGACGGGTGCGAAGGGCGGCAGGCGATGCCTGCGACCACCGGGTCGATGGTTGCTTCGCCGCCCGCTTGGCCCGGCTGGGACGGAACGGGCCGCTCAGCTCTGCAACGGGGCCGGTACGCATTGCCGTCACGCTAAGACGGGGCCCTGATCGGGCCGGGGTGCATTTCTGCCCTAGGCGGAGGTCACCGCGACGCCTCCGCCGGCAGCGTCGGTCCCGCGAGCGGGTCGCGCAGCTCGCGGGCGCGCTCGACCGCCTCGCGGCGCGAGTGAACCCCGAGCTTGCGCAGGATGTTCTTCACGTGGCTGTACACGGTCTCCTCGGTCAGCACGAGGGTCTCCGCGATCTCGCGGGTGTCGAGCTGCTGGCTCAGCAGGTCGAGGATCTCCCACTCGCGGGGCGTCAGCACGCTGCGCACCGGCCGGATGCCCGCGCCCCCCTCGGGGAGCATCCGCAGGCGCTGGATCAGCACCATCGTGGTCCGGGGCGGGATCGCCGCCCGCCCCTCGATGACGTGCTTGAGTCCCTGCACGACCTCCGCGATGTCCGCGCTCTTGGGGATGAACCCCGACGCCCCCGCGGCGAGCGCCGCGAGCTGGACGTCCTCGCGGTCCTCGCGGGAGAACATCAGGATCTTGGTGCCCGGCGCCGCCTCGCGGATCTTCCGCGCCGCGACGATGCCGTCCAGGCCGTTGCCGAGGTCCGTCTCGAGCAGGGCGGCGTCCGGCTTGTAGTAGCCGCAGAGCTCGATCGCCTCGACGCCGGTCTTGGCCTCAGCGGGGACGACGAAGTCGTGGTCGTCCTGCAAAGCGGCTCGGATCACGCGCCGTGCGAGCGGATCGGAGTCCGCGATCACGACGCGCTTTCGGGCCGAGGCCTTCGCGCCGTTCATCCCTGAACGGCGTCCGCGGCTCCCTGCCGCCTTGTTGCTGGGCTCCATGAATCACCTCTCTCTAACTGCGTCGCACCGCCGACCCCCAGGCCCCCCTTTTCCGGTGTGCGGAACCCCAGCGGAATCGGCGCTCGCGGTCGAGGGATCCACGTCTGCCCCCAGTGAGGAAGCGGGCGCGAACCCGTGTTTCCACCCTGGGGACGCTACCCGGACGCGTAACCAGGGCAAGGGTGAAAAACAACCAAGGCGCGCCCGTGGTTTCCCGCATCCTGCATCGCGGAAAGCGCTTGACAACGCGGTTTAGGCTGGGAGTGGTGGTCAATGTCTGACGGCCCGGCGAGCCATGGCGAACTGCGTGGAGGCGAGCTGCTGACGGCGGTCTCGAACGCGATGGTCGGGCTGCTGCGCCAGCACTACGGCCGCGGTCCGATGAAGGCCAAGTCCTACGTCGTCGACGACATCCTGATGTGCGTCATGCGCGACGGCCTCACCGCAGCCGACGAGACGCTGATCGCGAGCGGCCGGGCCGACCGCGTGCTCGAGACCCGGCGCGAGTTCCAGGAGGCGATGCGCGACCGCTACCGCGAGACGGTCGAGTCGCTGACCGGCTCGAAGGTCGTCGCCGTGATGAGCGCCGTCCACCTGGCCCCCGACGTCCTGGTCGAGCTCTTCGTGCTCGATCCCCCGCTCGACCTCGGCGCGCGCCGCATCC
>PKER01000221.1 GCA_002919115.1 bacterium | reverse complement strand
GCTCGGCGCGGCGGGCCTCGTCGGTGGGCAGGAAGCACATGCCGAGCGCGGCCGCGCCCGCGTCGGGCACGTCGCCCGCCTCGGCGCCGAACTCGGCGGCGCGGGCCCGCAGGAAGGAGGGCTGCACCTGCAGCAGGATCCCGGCGCCGTCGCCGGTCTCCGGGTCGGCGCCCTCGGCGCCGCGGTGCTCGAGGTGGTCGAGGGTCGAGAGCGCGCGCTCGACGACGTCATGGATCGGCACGCCGTCAAGGCGCGCGAGACACGCGACGCCGCAGGCGTCGTGCTCGTTTTCGGGGTCGTAGAGACCATGAGGCCGGCGCAGCGTGGGCGCCGGCCGCCTGTCAGCCATCGAAATCTTCACCTGGACGAAAGCGCGGTCGGGGAGTCCGCGGGCCCAAAAGGGTAATGGCAGCGGAACGACAATGGGGGAAAGCCCCCAAATTCCCCAGCTAGAAGCGGACGTTCAGGGGGTTGCTCGCGGGCTTTGCCAGACTGGTTTGCGTGCCTGCGAACGCGCCCAGGTTCTCCGTCCTCGACCTCGCCCCGGTGGGCGAGGGCTCGAGCCCGGCGCAGGCGCTCGCCAACTCGGTCGAGCTGATCCAGCTCGCCGAGCGGCTCGGCTTCCACCGCCACTGGGTCGCCGAGCACCACAACATGCCGGGGATCGCGAGCTCGAACCCGCCGGTGCTGATCGCGCACCTCGCCGCGCACACTCAGACGATCCGCGTGGGCTCGGGCGGCGTCATGCTGCCCAACCACGCGCCGCTCGTGGTCGCCGAGCAGTTCGGCGCGCTCGAGGCCCTGCACCCCGGCCGCATCGACCTGGGCATCGGCCGCGCGCCGGGCACCGACCCCGCGACGGCCGCCGCGCTGCGCCGCACGGCCGACCCGCTGTCGGCCGAGGACTTCCCGCAGCAGCTCGCCGAGCTGATCGCCTGGTTCCGCGGCGAGTTCCCGGAGGGCCACCCCTACGCGGGCATCACGGCGGTGCCGGGCGCTGGGTACGAGCCCGAGCTGTGGCTGCTCGGCTCCTCCGACTACTCCGCCCAGGTCGCGGGCATGCTCGGCTGGCCGTTCGCGTTCGCGCACCACTTCTCGCCGCGCAACACGCTGCCCGCGCTCGAGCTCTACCGCGCGCGCTTCGCCCCGTCGAAGCGGCTCGAGAAGCCCTACGCGATGGTCGCCGTCTCGGTGATCTGCGCCGAGGACGACGAGCGCGCCCGGTACCTGGCGGGGCCCCAGAAGCTCTCGATGGTGCGCCTGCGCTCCGGGATGCCGACGCGCCTGCCCACGCCCGAGGAGGCCGCGCGGCACGAGTTCACGCCCACCGAGGAGGCGCTCGTCGGCGGGCTCGCGGGCTCGGCGGTGATCGGCGGGCCCGAGACCGTCAAGGCGGGCCTCGAGAAGCTGATCGCCGACACGCAGGCCGACGAGATCATGATCACCACGATGGTCCACGGGCACGAGGACCGGCTGCGCTCCTACGAGCTCGTCGCCGAGCTCATGGGGCTGCGCGCCGCGACCGAGGCGTAAGGGGCGGGGCGGAATGTGAAGGACCCTGAGCGCGGGGCCCTCGATCGCAGATGCGTGCGGCTCATTCCTCCTCGTCGGGGGTGCCCATCTCGGGGCTGAACTGCGGCGCGGTGAGCCTGGCCGTCCGGCCCGCGAGCTTCACGTTGAGGTTCCCCGCCCAGGCGCCCTTCATGTCGCAGGTGGCCGACCCGGTGAACGGCGCCGGGGGCTCGACCAGCCCGGTCAACGGAGCAAGCGTGAAGGTGAAGTGCTCGGGCCGGCCGCGGAAGAACACGTTGCGCAGGATCCCGGCCTTGCCCGACTTCTCCTCCGGCTCTACGGATACCTAGGCCCGGCTAGTCATCGCTGACGATCCCCATCTCGACGTCAAAGCCGGTGCCGGTGAGGGCGGCGCGCAGGCCGGGGAAGCGGACCTTGAG
>PKER01000225.1 GCA_002919115.1 bacterium | reverse complement strand
GGGGCGGGGGGTCCCGGCGGCGCGCCCCGGGTCCGCGTAGCCGCCCGCTTCGCGGATCAGCTCCGCGGTCCGCGCGAGGCCTTCCTCGCTGCGCGCGAGCACCGCCACCCGCGCCCCGGAGCGCGCGAAGCGCAGCGCCGTCGCGAGGCCGATCCCGCTCGTGCCACCCGTAATCAGTACGCGCTTCGCCATCTGTCGGCGCCTACCCAGGGGAGCGGCGCGCAGACGCGCGCGGCTGTTTCGCCCGGCCGCGGCGGGGAACTAGCGGTGCGCATGGCACGCAACTCGACCCACATCAACGCATCGCCCGAGCGCGTCTTCGAGGTGCTGACGGATCCCGACGCCTACGGCTACTGGGTCGTGGGCTCCAAGGAGATCCGCGGCGCCGACCCCGATTGGCCGCAGCCGGGCAGCCAGTTCCACCACACGGTCGGGTTCGGCCCGTTCACCGTGCAGGACGCGACCCGCGTCGAGCTGTACGAGCCGCCGCGGCGGCTGCGGCTGCGCGCGAAGGCGCGCCCGCTCGGCACCGCGCGGGTGACGATGGAGCTCAAGCCCGCCGACGGCGGGACCGACGTGACGATGATCGAGGACCCGGCCGACCCGCTGACCGCGATCGTCTTCAACCCGCTCACGCACCTGCTCGTCCGCGGTCGCAACGTGGAGTCGCTCCGCAGGCTCAAGCAGCTCGCCGAGGACGGCGGGCCGAGCGCCGGCTAGCCGGCGCTAGAGGGCGTCGACCCCCTCGCGCCGATGCTCCTCGAAGAAGTCCCAGACCTCGACGAGGTTGCCCTCGGGGTCCTCGACGTAGATCGAGCGGTCGCCGCCCGGGTGCTCGACGGGCCCCCAGTAGGCGACGCCGAGCTCGTCGAGCCTGCGGGCGATCGCGTCGAGGCGGCCGCTCTCCGCCGAGAGCGCGAAGTGGACGTGGCGCCCGCCGCGGTCGCCGAACTCCTTCGCGCCCGGCTTCCACAGGCCCAGGCGGGCGTGCCCGCCGCAGGAGAGCCAGGTGCGGTCGTCCTTGCGGTCGAGCACCCGGAAGCCGAGCGCGCTCGTGTAGAAGCGCTCGAGGCCCGCGAGGTCGTCCGTCTGCAGGGCGAGCTCGCAGATCCCGGTCGTGTACCGAGGCGCCGCCTCGGGCTCCTGGGTCGCCTCTCCCTCCATGACGCGTGGCGCGATACCCACCCGTGCCCGCGCGTAACCGGCCCGGCGGCGCACCGTGCCTGACGCGGTCGTGATCGGCGCGGGCCCAAACGGCCTGGTCGCCGCCAACCGGCTGGCCGACGCGGGCTGGAGCGTCACCGTCGTCGAGGAGCAGCCCGAGCCGGGCGGGGCGGTCCGCTCCGGCGAGCTGGTCGAGCCGGGCTTTGTGAGCGACCGCTTCAGCGCCTTCTACCCGCTCGGCGTCGCGTCGCCGGCGCTGCGCGCGCTTCGGCTCGAGGACTTCGGCCTGCGCTGGGCGCGCAGCGCGAACGCCGTCGCGCACCCCGCGAGCGACGGGACCTGCGCGGTGATCGGCCCCGACGTAGACGCGACGGCCGCGTCGCTGGACGAGTTCGCTGCCGGCGACGGCGACGCGTGGCGGCGCCTCTACGCGCTCTGGGAGCGGGTGGGGGAGAACGCGCTCGGCATGCTGACCGCGCCCTTCCCGCCCGTGCGCTCCGCCGCCGGCCTCGCGCTCAAGCTCCCGCCGCGCGAGCTCCTGCGGCTCGCGCGCATCGGCACGCTCGGCGTGCGGCGCTTCGCCGACGAGGAGTTCCGCGGCGCGGGCGGCGGGCGCCTTCTGGCGGGCAGCGCGCTGCACGCCGACCTCGCGCCCGAGATGGCCCCGTCCGCCGTCTACGGCTGGGTGCTCTGCTCGCTCGCGCAGCAGGTGGGCTTCCCGGCGCCGGTCGGCGGGGCGGGGGAGCTCACCGGGGCGCTCGTCCGGCGCCTGCAGGCGCGGGGCGGCGACGG
>PKER01000150.1 GCA_002919115.1 bacterium | reverse complement strand
CCCCGGCGGCCCCGCCGCGAACGCGGGCCCAGAGCCGCTGCGCATCGACGTCGGCAACGCGGGCACGCTCCTGCGCCTGCTGCCCGGCTGGCTCGCCGGGCAGCCCGCGGGCGCCTGGGAGCTCGACGGTGACGAGTCGATCCGCCGGCGGCCGGTCGACCGCGTCGCGAACCCGCTGCGCGAGATGGGCGCCGAGGCCCGGGCGCGCGAGGACCGCCTCCCGCCGCTGCGCGTCGAGGGCCGCCAGCTGCGCGGGATCAGCTACCGCCTGCCCGTGGCGAGCGCTCAGGTGAAGTCGTGCCTTCTGCTCGCGGGGCTGCTCGCCGAGGGCGAGACCGAGGTGGTCGAGCCCGCGCCGACCCGCGACCACACCGAGCGCATGCTGCGCGCGGCGGGCGCGCGGGTGCGCAGCGAGACCGCCGGCACGAACGTCGCGATCCGCGGCACGCTGCCGGGGCGGCGGGTCACGGTTTCCCCGGCGGACGAGCTGCAGACGGTGGACTACGTCGTCCCCGCCGACTTCTCCTCGGCGGCGTTCCACATCATCGGCGCGCTGATCGTGCCAGGCAGCTCCGTGACGATCGAGGGCACCGGGCTCAACCCGACCCGCGTCGGCCTGCTCGGGATCCTCAACCGCATGGGCGCCGCGATCGAGGTCCAGGAGCTCACGCCGGTGGGCGGCGAGCCGCGCGGCGTGATCCGAGCCCGATACGGCCCGCTGCAGGCCACGCACGTCATGCCCGGGGAGGTCCCGCTCGCGATCGACGAGCTGCCGCTGGTCGGGCTCGTCGGCTGCTTCGCCGAGGGCGAGACGGTCGTGCGCGGCGCCGAGGAGCTGCGCCACAAGGAATCCGACCGGATCGCCGCGATCGTCGACGGCCTGAGCGGCCTCGGCGCCGACATCGAGGCGCTCGAGGACGGCTTCGTCGTGCGCGGCACCGGCGGCCTGCGCGGCGGCGTGCTCGACTCGCGGGGCGACCACCGCCTCGCGATGATCGGCGCCCTCGCGGGGCTCGCGTCCCGCGAGGGCGTCGAGGTGCTGCGGATGGACGCGGCGGCGGTGAGCTACCCCGGCTTCGTCGGGGATATCGAGTCGCTACTGGGCTGAGGCGGCGGCGGGGCGCTGCCGCGGGTGCCCCTCGCCCGGCCAGGGCGAGAGCAGCAGCACGAGGATCGAGTCCTCGGTCGCGCGCACCTCGCGGCGCTCGCGCGGGCTGAACTCGGCGATCAGCCCGGCGCCGCCGCCCACGCACTCGCCGTCAGCGTCGTCGATCTCGATCGCGCCGCTCGCGACGAAGAGCCAGGCGCGTTCGTGCACCTGGTGCTCCGAAAGCCGCTCGCCCTTGGGCAGCCGCAGCGCGATGATCCTGCCCTCGTCCTCGGAATCGAGCACCCGTGGCCGGGCGCGCTCGATGTCCATCTCCGTCACGTTCCAAGCCTTCAACCGAATCTCCTCCTGGTCGGGCCCCGGGCCTATCCTCATCGCTCTCATGGTGATCGCGATCGACGGGCCCGCTGGGGCCGGTAAATCAACCGTGGCCCGCGCCGTCGCGCGGGAACTGGGATTTACTTACCTCGATTCGGGGGCTATGTACCGTTGCGTCGCCCTCGCGGTGTCCCGTACCGGCGCCGACCCGGACGACGGCGACGCCACCGGGGAGGTCGCCGAGCGCGTGCGGATCGAGTTCGACGACGGCCGCGTGAGCCTCGACGGGGAGGACGTGAGCGCGGCGATCCGCACCCCCGAGGTCTCCGCGCTGGCCTCGCGCGTGTCCGTCCACCCGCGCGTGCGCGAGGCGCTCGTCGCCGAGCAGCGCCGGCTGATCGCGAGCGGCCGCTACGTCGCCGAGGGCCGCGACATCGGCACGGTGGTGAGCCCGGACGCGCCGCTCAAGGTGTTCCTGGGGGCGAGCGACGAGGAGCGCGCCCGCCGCCGGGCCGCGGAGACGGGCGAGCCCTTCGAGGAGGTGCTCCGCGCCCAGCGCGAGCGCGACCGG
>PKER01000385.1 GCA_002919115.1 bacterium | reverse complement strand
GAGGCGCGCCCCGGCGGGGGCACGCCTCGCCCAAACCCGTGCGGGAGCTAGACGCCGACTGCCTCGGCCTCGACGCCGGCCCAGTCCTGATGGGCCTCGCAGAAGCCGAGCCCGGGGATCGCCTGCTTGCGACACGGCCGGCCGCGCGAGGAGTAGGCGGCGCAGTTCAGCGTGACGCCGATCGCTTCCGGATCCTCGAGGACCAGGAGCTTGAACTCACCCAGGCGGCGGTCGATCACCTGGCGCACCCAACGCTGATCCTGGAACAGGAAACGCGTGCGGATGGCTTTGAACAGGAAGCGCTCCGGATCCTTGAAATGAGGCTCCGTGGCGATCCTCTGGATCACGAGCTCGCACTGCTCGAGCACGTGCTGCCGCTCGGCCGCGTCGCGCTCGGGGTTACCAGTGCGCACGATCGCGGGCGCGAGCTCCCGGAACAGGTTCCGACTGAACTTATTCATTTCCCCTTCCTTTTTTTGCGGCCTCCTCCCCAAAGCCGCGACTTGGACTCTAACGAAACCAACGCGCCTTCGTAATGCGGAATCGGCGGCCTCAGGGAGGCCGCGGCTTTCTAGACTCAGCTGAATTGACCGGACGGTCAGTTAGCTCGAGGGCCCGTCGCGTGCTCGCCGTCTGGGCGATGTGCGTGGCGCTGCTCACCGGTCTCGGGCTCGGCGTCGAGGACCGGCTCGCGCCGAGCACGCTGAGCGTGCCCGGAAGCGAGTCGGCGCGCGGGGCCGAGATCATCGAGCGGCAGTTCGGCGGCACCACCCCGGTCGCGGTGCTGCTCGACGGGCCGCCCACCGAGCTGGAGCGCCAGGGCGCCGCGCTCGTCCGGGCGCTCGAGCGCCGCGCGCCCGGCGTGCGCGCCATCTCGCCCTGGAGCGGGGCTGAGGTGATCGACGACCTGCGCCCCGACCCCGGCACCGCGCTCATCTTCGCCGAGCTGCCGGTGCGCGACGACGAGGAGGGCGACGAGATCCTCGCGCGCGTCGAGGGGGCGGTGGAGGAGGCGATCTCGCCGCCGGTCGAGGCCTCGCTGAGCGGGCCGGTGGTGATCGGCGAGGCGATCAAGCAGGCGTCGCTGGACGCGACCCGCCGCGCCGAGCTGATCGCCCTGCCGGTGCTGTTCTTGGTCCTGCTCTTCGTCTTCCGCTCCCCGGTCGCAGCGGCGGTGCCGCTGCTCTTCGGCGGGGCGACGGTGGTGGCCACGCGGGGGCTGGTGGCGCTGTTCGCGGGCGCGATGGAGATCGACGCGACGGCGGTCTCGGCGGCGTCGATGGTGGGGCTCGCGCTCGGCGTCGACTACGCGCTGCTTTTGGTGTCGCGCTACCGCGAGGGCCTGCACGGCGGGCTCGGGGTCGCGGAGGCCGTGGCGACGGCGCGCGCGACCGCGGGCCGCACGGTCGTCTTCGCGGGGTTCGTCCTCGGCGGCGCGATGCTCTCCCCGCTGGTGCTCGCCCCCGGCGCGCTGCTCACGTCGATGGCGTTCGTCGTGATGCTCGTCGTCGTGGTGAGCGTGGTGAACGCCGTGGTCGCGGGCCCGGCGCTGCTCGTCCTGGTCGGCGAGCGCACGGAGCGCTGGCGGATCGGCTCGGGTCGTGAGCCGCGCCTCGGCGGTACGCTCGCCCGCGCCTTGCGGCGGCCGGGCGCCGCGGCCCTCGCCGTGTTCCTGCTAGCGGTCGCGCTCGCGACGCCGGTGCTCGGTTTCGACACGGGGCCGCCCGACGTGCGGCAGCTCCCGGACGACCACCCGGCGCGCGTCGCGTTCGAGCGCATCGAGTCGGAGGTTGGGCCGGGATGGTCGGCGCCGTTCTCGGTGGTCTTCGAGCGCGCGGGCGAGGGACCGATCACCGAGCCCGAGACCCTGCGTGCGCTCGCGCGCTGGCAGCGCGAGCTCGCGGCCGAGCCCGAGGTGGAGAGCGTGGTCGGCGCGCAGCAGCTCGTGGAGGAGGCGCGCGGGCTCCTGCAGGGCGGCCGGCGCCTCGAGCGCTCGCGCCGGGAGCTCGAGGAGGGGCG
>PKER01000072.1 GCA_002919115.1 bacterium | reverse complement strand
CAGCGCGACCGGCTCCGCCCGCAGGCGCCGCGTCGCGAACGCGATCGCCTGCAGCGAGGGCAGATCGCCCCAGCCGGCGTCGTCGACGACGAGCGCCAGCGGGCGGCCGGGCTCGGCCGCCTCGAGGAGCTCGAGCAGGGTCCGCGCCGCCCGGAACGGCTCGGTGCCCGGCTCGGGAGGCTGGACGTCGCCGGGCGCCGCCCGCAGCAGGTGCTCGAGCAGGGCGAACTCGACGTGGGCCTCGTCCTCGTCGCCGCTGCCCGCGACGACGTCGCCCTTCCAGGACCTCAGCGCGGCGGCGAGCAGCGTGCTCTTGCCGATCCCCGCTGGGCCCGTGACCAGGACCACGCGCGGCTGCCCGGAAGCCGCGCTCGCGAGCGCGTCCGCCAGCTTTCCGAGCTCGTCCTCCCGGCCGACGAGGCCGATGTCATCCGCCACGTTTGCCTCGCTCGCCTGCACCTGTAGAGCGCACCATGCCATCGTCACGCCCGGACGGAAGTCTCGGCCGTGACCGCCTGCCGAGGGGCCGCCACGGCCCTGGTAGCCTCGCCCGCACCGGCCGCGGCTTGCGGTTCGCGGGCTTTCAGGAAGGGGACGAGAGGCATGGGCAGCAAGGCCACCCGGAGGCGCACATGAGCGAGATCACCGCCAGCACCCCGCCCGGGCTCACCGACGAGCAGCGCGACTTCGTCGCGGCGCTGCGCGACTTCTGCGCGCGCGAGGCGGGCACCCCGGAGCAGCGGGAGCGGCTCACCAAGGGCTACACGGAGTTCCACAACCAAGAGCTCTACGAGAAGCTCGCCGAGCTCGGCTGGCTCGGCGTGGCGATCGACGAGCGCTGGGGCGGCTCGGGCGGCGGGATGGTCGACGCCTGCATCTTCCTCGAGGAGACCGCGCGGGGGCTGCTGCCGATCGCGGGCTACGGGGTCTCGCTGATCGTCGCGGGCGCGTACGAGCGCTTCGGCACCGACGCGCAGAAGGAGGAGATCCTCGGCGGGATCGCGCGCGGGCGCGTGGAGGCGATCGCGATGTCGGAGCCCGAGGCGGGCTCGGACGTGGGCAACCTCTCCTGCCGCGCGGAGGCGCGCGACGGGGGCTTCGTGCTCAACGGCCAGAAGACCTGGATCTCAGCGGCGCACCTCGCCGACCACATCCTCGTCGTCTGCCGCACCGACCCCTCGGGCGGCAAGCACGACGGCATCTCGATGATCTCGGTGCCCACCGACAGCGACGGGCTCGAGGTGCGCGGCATCCAGACGATGGGCGGCCGCGAGGTGAACGACGTGTTCTTCACCGACTGCTTCGTGCCCGCCGACCGTGTGCTCGGGCGGGTGAACGAGGGCTGGATGCAGCTCATGGCCGGGCTCAACGTCGAGCGGCTGATCCTCGCGGCGACGGCGCTCGGCGCTGCGCAGCGCGCCTTCGACGACGCGCTCGCGTTCATCAAGGAGCGCAAGCAGTTCGGCCGGCCGGTGGGCTCCTTCCAGGCGCTCAAGCACCGCGTCGCCGACCTCGCGACCGAGCTCGAGGCGACGCGCCTTTTGATCTACGAGGTCGCCCGCAAGGTCGACGAGGACCCCCAGCGCATGCTGCCGCGCGAGGCGTCGATGGCGAAGCTCAAGGCGACCGAGCTCGCCAAGCGCTGCGCGCTCGAGGGCATGCAGATGATGGGCGGCTACGGCTACGCGTCCGAGTACGACATGGAGCGGCACGTGCGCAACACGCTCGTCATGTCGATCTACGGCGGGACCAACGAGATCCAGCGCGAGATCATCTCGCGGACTTACGGGCTTTAGGGCCGGCCGCGCTGGAGCGAGCGAGGCGGATTCCTCCCGCTACGCGCGACCCATCCGCCCCCTCGTGCACGCCCGCGCGGATGAGGGGCGCATTCATGGGTCCGTGGGCCGGGGATCGGCGAGCGCCACGGCGTGCGCCTTTCGTCACATATCCGGCGGGCGCGCGTAAAGGCGGCCACGCCATACGGGGCCAAATGGGGCGCCGGGGGTGTCCCGGCGCCCGGGCCGTGCTGCGG
>PKER01000212.1 GCA_002919115.1 bacterium | reverse complement strand
CGGCCCCACGCGCAGCGCGCCGCCGTGGTCGCGCCAGGCGATCGAGCCGCCCCCGGCGCCGACGGTGTGCACGTCGACCATGGGGAGCTGGATCACGCGGCCCTCGATCTCGCGGGTGTCGGTGAGGCGCACGGCGCCGTCCTCGACCACGCACACGTCGCACGAGGTGCCGCCCATGTCGAGCCCGAGGGCGCTGCCGTCGCCGGAGAGGCGCGCGACGAGGCTCGCGCCGACCGCGCCCCCTGCCGGCCCGGAGAGCACGCTCCAGGCGCCGCCGCCGGCCGCCTCCGCTGCGTCCACGGCGCCGCCCGACGATTTCACGACCTCGACCGCGGGCAGCCCGGCGGCGCGCGCGGTCTCGGACAGCGAGCGCAGGTACCTGCCCAGCAGCGGGGCCAGATAAGCGTCGATCACGGTGGTCGAGGTGCGCTCGTACTCGCGAAAGCGCGGCAGCACGCGGTGCGAGGCCGAGACGTGGACGCCGGGCAGGCGCTTCGCGATCGCCTCGGCGATGCGCTGCTCGTGCGCCGGGTCGACGTAGCTGAAGAGCAGGGAGATCGCCACCGACTCGACGCCGGCTTCCGCCACGAGCGCGGCGACACGCTCGGCCTCGGCGTCGCCGAGGGCCTCGATCACGCCGTCGGGCCCGACCCGCTCGCGCGCGCCGAAGCGCAGCTCGCGCGGGACGAGCGGGGCGGGGGGGGCCTGGCAGAGGCGGTAGAGCGACGGGCGCGCCTGGCGGCCGATCTCGATCACGTCCTCGAACCCCGCCGTGGCGACGAGCGCGGTGCGGGCCCCGCGCTGCTCGAGCAGGGCGTTGGTGCCGACGGTCATGCCGTGCGCGAAGCGGCGCACGTCACGGGGCTCGGCGCCGGCGCTCGCCAGCACCTGTTCGATCGCGGCCATCACGCCGCGCGCCTGGTCCTCAGGGGTCGTGGGCGCCTTGCCGAGATGCAGGTCGGCGCCGTCGAAGAGGACGGCATCGGTGAACGTCCCGCCTACGTCAACCCCGAGCAGCACGCGCGAAGCCTAGTGCGAACTCGCGCGTCCTCTCCGCCCGAGATCGCGGTTGAGGCTCCCGGGGAGCCGGAAGCGCGATCTCGCGGGGGCTCTCGGCGCGAACTCGCGGTCGCCGAAAAGCGGAAAGCCCGGCCGCGCTCGCGGCCGGGCTTCCAGCGCACCTGTCCCAATCAGCGCCCGAGCGGGCGCACCCCTTTGGCCCCTAAGCCGGTACGAGGTCGCGGTCGAACTGACGCTCGAACTGCGACATCTCGATCTCCGCCGCCTCGAAGGTCTCCTCGAGGTGCTTGTGCGACGGGCAGTAGTCGCGGCCCGGCAGCGGCTCGCGCTGGCACGGCGTGCCCTTGCGCGTATGCGCGCGGCACTCCCGCGGCTGACCCTCCAGATCCAGCAGCTCCGGCATCTCCTGGAGGCACTGCTGCGCGATCGCCAGGTTGCGCTCGATCACGCACCACACGCGCTGCTGGTCCTGCATCGAGAAGTACATACGCACGTCGTTGAACAGCGTGCGCGCCGGCCGAGCGAAGTAGCGGCCGTCAACCATCAGACGACGGATGGTCTCCTCGCACGCCTCCAGGACCGCCTGGCGGTTGCGAGCAAGCGAGTCGTCCTGCTCATCTCCGATCACGTGAGGCGCGAGCGCTCTATAGATCGATCGGCTGAAGCGGTACATGTCCTTTCGTACCCTCCTAATCGTTCCTACCCAAGCCCCCCGTGGACCGGCTCCTTGCCGTGCTCCCCTCGAAAGGCAAGGCGATTGTGCCTCCAGTCGCATGAAGGAGCAAGGCCCTTTCGTTAAGCGATTGTTAACCGATCGATCGAGGAAAAACTCCTCCGATCGATGGAGAAAGGAGCTAGATCGCGCGCTCTAGAGCCATCTCTCCGTGCGTACGGCGCCCGCGGAGGAGACCACGACGTGGACTCCGTCCAGCCCCGGGTCGGGTAGGGGAAAGTCAGTACGGCGGTGCGCGCCGCGCGATTCCTCGCGCGCGAGGGCGGCCTTCGCGATCAGGCGGGCGAGCGGCAGGCAGGA
>PKER01000111.1 GCA_002919115.1 bacterium | reverse complement strand
AGCCTGGCGCGCTCCGCGGCGCTCGGCGTCGCGACCGAGCTCACCGCCGGGTCGGGCTTCTACGCGCCGGCGCTCTTCGACTCCTACAGCCACCTCGACCTGCGCCCGGCGGCGATGTTCTGCCTGCCGGTCGTGCGCCGCCCCGGCGCGGGGGTGGTGACCGTGATGGGCGGCGGCTACGTGGCCTCGGGCGCGCCGGGGCGCGACCGGCTGCCCAAGCCGTTCCTGCCGCGCGGCCTGAGCTACGACCGTGAGGAGGGCGCGGGCGAGGTGCAGACCCCGCTGCTCGGCGCCGCGGCGAGCTCGCTGCGCGTCGGCGACCGCGTCTACATGCGGCACGCCAAGGCGGGCGAGCTCTGCGAGCGCTTCAACTCGCTCTACCTCATATCCGGCGAGCGGATCGTCGACGAGGTCCCGACCTACCGCGGCGAGGGCTGGGCGTTCCTCTGACCCGCCCCCACCCCCGAGTGAGGCGGATTTGTTCGGATATGCCGCACATATCCGCCTCGGTTCCCGGGGTGAGGCGGATCTGTTCGCCTATGTCGTACAAATCCGCCTCACTCGGGCCGGCGCGGCGGCGGGGGCCTAGCCGGGCTCAACCGGGCCGAGGACGCGGTCGGTGTAGGCGTTGGTGAAGACGCCGCCGGGGTCGAGGCGCCGGCGGGCGGCCTGGAAGTCGTCCCAGCGCGGGTAGAGCTCGCGCAGCTCCTCGGCCGTGCGGAAGTGGCGTTTGCCCCAGTGCGGGCGCGCGCCGAGCTCGCGCAGGACGTCCTCGACGGCGCGGAAGTAGGGCTCCCACTCCATCTTGCGGTCCTGGTGGACCGCGATGTAGCAGGTGTCGCGCTCGTACGAGGGGCTCAGATAGGAGTCGTCGGCGGCGACGAAGCGCACCTCGATCGGGTAGCCGACGGCGAGCTCCGGGCGCTCGGCGACCCGAAGCACGCGCTCGAACGCCTCGCGCGCGTGCTCGCGCGGGACCGCGTACTCCATCTCCGTGAAGCGGATGCGCCGCTCGGAGGCGAACACCTTGTAGCTGCGGTCGATCTTCGTCGAGCGCCCCACGCCGCTCGCCGCGAGGCGGGAGATCCGGGGCACCCGGCTCGGGAAGTGCCGCCCGGCGAGGGCGAGGATCTGCCCGCCCCAGTTCTCGAGCATCACCTCCTGCGCGTAGACCAGCGCGGGATGGCGCGGGGCTGGCGGCTCCGAGGTGCGCTTGCTCTCGCGGCACAGCGCCACGTCGGTGTACGGGAAGACGTAGAACTCGAAGTGGTCGTTCGCCGCATTCAGCTCGTCGAGGCGACTGAGCGTCTCGTCGAGGGGCTTGGGGTTGTCGACGCGGTGGAGCGTGAACGCGGGGACGGTCGCGATCGTCACCGAGTAGATGATCCCGAGCGCACCCAGGCCGACCCGGGCCGCGCGCAGGAGCTCGGGCTCCGACTCGTCGATCTCGACCACCGAGCCGTCCGCCGTCACGAGCTCGAAGCCGACGATCTGCGCCGAGACGTTCTGGAAGCGCTCGCCGGTGCCGTGCGTGCCGGTCGAGACCGAGCCGGCGATCGTCTGGCGGTCGATGTCGCCGAGATTCGCGAAGGCGACCCCGTGCTCGTCGAGCAGGCGGTTCAGCTCGCCGAGCACGATCCCCGCCTCGACCTTGAACCGCCCCGTCTCCGCGTCGAAGCCGAGCGGCGCGCGCAGCCGGTCGAGGCGCACCATGATGTCGTCGGTGAGCGCGATGTCGGTGAACGAGTGCCCCGAGGCCGAGGCGCGCACCCGCTTGCCCGCCGCCGCGGTGCGGGCGACGACCTCGCGCAGCTCGTCGAGGCTCGCCGGGCGCTCGATCGCGCTCGGGCTGCAGCTCTGCTCGCGGGCCCAGTTCGTCCAGCGGGGCATTTGCTGGCAGCCTAATCGGCGCCGCGCGAGCCCTGAGGCGAACTGATTACATCGCCGGGTGGCCGACGCCGCGATCGACATCGAAACGCCCCACGGCGCGGCCCGCGCGCACCTGACGACCCCCGGCGAGCCGCGCGCCGCGCTCGTGCTCGGCCACGGCGCGGAGGTGGGCCTCGTTGCCGACGAGC
>PKER01000370.1 GCA_002919115.1 bacterium | reverse complement strand
GCACCTCGGCGTCGGCGTTGCGCGCCGCGTGCGCCTCGGTGGCCTCGCGGATGTGGCGGCGCAGGCCGAAGAAGTAGTCGGCCCCGCTGACCACGGTCATCACCACCGCCGCGTACACGGTGAGGTCGACCCACAGCGGCGTCGGCTGGAAGGCGATCAGCGCGAAGATCGCGAGCACCTGCAGGGCCGTCTTCGCCTTGCCGAGCCAGCTCGCGGCGATCACGGCGCCGCGCTCCGCGGCGATCGCGCGCAGGCCGGTGACGGCGAACTCGCGGGCGATGATCACCATCGCGACCCAGGCCGCCAGGCGGCCGAGGGAGACGAGCGAGATCAGCGCGGCCGTGACCAGCAGCTTGTCGGCGAGCGGGTCCATGAGCTTGCCGAACGTGGTGATCTGCTTGCGGCGGCGCGCCACGTAGCCGTCGAGTCCGTCGCTGAACGCCGCCAGCGCGAAGACGGCGGCCGCGATCACGTCGCCCTCGGGGGTCTCCTCGAGCAGCGCGACCACCACCACGGGCACCGCGACGATGCGCAGCACCGTGAGCACGTTCGGCAGGTTCAGCGGGAACATCCGCCAGCCAGTATCGCCGCCCGGCCACAAGTCCGCCACCTCCCCCGCCCTGCGCACGCCCCCAAACCGCCCCGCAAACCCGAGTGAGGCGGATTTGTTCGCCTATGCCGCACATATCCGCCTCACGTCTCGGGGTGAGGCGGATTTGTTCGCCTATATCGAATAAATCCGCCTCACTCGGGCCGGCGCAGCGGCCTGGGCCTCGCTCGGGGTGGCGCTGCGGCTTGCGGGCCGCTCGGGGGGCGCTGCGGTTTGCGGGCCGGTTTCGGTCAGCCCGCCAGCTCGCGGGCGCGGGCGAACACCGCGTCAAACATCGGCTCGGTGAGCTTGCCCGTGAACGTGTTCTGCTGGCTCGGGTGGTAGGAGCCGACCAGCGTGTAGTCGCCGACCGCCGCCTCCGCCCCGTGCGCGAAGCGCGGCTTGGGCCTCGCCGCGTGCCCGAGCTCGCGCAGGGCGCGCAGAGCGCCGTCCCAGGCGAACTGCCCGAGGCAGACGAGCACGCGCGCCCGCTGGAGCAGGCCGAGCTCCTCGACGAGGTAGGGCAGGCAGCGGTCGCGCTCGTCCGGCGCGGGCTTGTTGGCGGGCGGGGCGCAGCGCACGACCGCGGTCACGTACGCGCCGCGCAGTTCGAGGCCGTCGCCGCGATGCGTGCTCCCAGGCTGCGTCGCGAGCCCCGCGCGGTGCAGCGCCGCGTACAGCCAGTCGCCCGAGCGGTCGCCGGTGAACATGCGCCCCGTGCGGTTCGCGCCGTGCGCCGCCGGGGCGAGCCCGACGATCGCGATCCGCGCCCCGGGGTCGCCGAAGCCCGGCACCGGGCGCGCCCAGTAGCGCTCCCCGCGGTACCGCCGCGGCGGGTCCGCCGCCACCGACTCGCGCCACTCCACCAGCCGCGGGCAGGCGCGACAGGCGCTCACCCGCTCCCCGAGCTCCGCGAGCCCGGCGTTCGCATGCGTCACTTCCTCTGCCACGGCCGGTAAGTTCCCAGACCCGTGCAAGCCCTGCGCCCCGATCCCGACGAGCCCACCGCCGCCGAGGCCGGCGCGCCCCTCGCGAGCGCCGTCTCGCGCCGCGGCCTGCTGGCCGCCTCGGGCGCGTCGCTCTCCGCGCTCGCGCTCGCCGCGTGCGGCGCGACCCGGGAGGAGGAAGAGCCCTCCCCCGCACAGGACGCCGAGCGCCTCAACGAGCTGCTCGCCGCGGAGGAGCTGCTCAACAACATCTACCGCAGCGCCCCGCAGGCGAGCGGCGCCGAGCGCAGGATGATCGACAGCTTCGCGTTCGCCGCGGCGCGCAACGTGCTCACCCTGCGCGAGGCCGTCACCGACCGCGGCGCCGAGCCCGCGGGGCCCGAGGAGGGCATGGTCGGCGGCACGGGCCTGCGCCCGCTGATCATCGGCGAGAACCGGGCGATCGCCGCCGGGATCTCGGCCGTCGGCGGCCTCACCGAAGCGGAGGCCAAGCAGCTCGTGCAGGGCATCGTGGCCGGCCACGCGGCGCGCGTCGCCGTGCTGCGCTCGATCGAGGAGGGCGACGCCGCGCCCGAGGCCTGGGTGATGGGGGAGCGTCCCGAGTGAGCG
>PKER01000195.1 GCA_002919115.1 bacterium | reverse complement strand
CGGCACGCCGAGCGGGCTGCCGAGCGCCCGGGCGCGCTCCGCGCCGCGCCTGCGCTCGCGCTCGGCCTCGGCGAGCCACTCGTCGAAGTCCACCTCCATCGTGTGGCGCTCCGAGCGGTAGAAGCGCTGGTCGTGCCGCTCGCGCTCGCGCCTCATGTCCTCGAGCATCTCCTCGCGCGAGGGCAGCGCGTAGCGGCCGGTGAGCAGCTCCGCGATCCACACGCCCTGCACCTCGGCGAGCGGCATGATCGCCCCGAACGGCTGCATGAACCCGACGAAGTACACACCGGGGATGTCCGGGTGGAACGTGCGCCGGAAGAGGTCCAGCCGGTTGCCCGGCGCGGAGATCAGGCCCTCGTCGAAGAACGGGAAGCTCACCTTGTAACCGGTGCAGTAGACGATGAGGTCGATCTCCTCCTCGCTGCCGTCGGCGAACCGCACGCGCTCGCCGCGCAGCTCCTCGATCGCGGGCTTGGGGATCACCGCCCCCGCCGCGAGCCGGTCGTAGATCTGGTCGGAGAGCGTCGGGTGCGCCTCCCCGATCCGGTGGTCGGGCCTTGGCAGGCCGACCCTGGCGGGGTCGCCCGAGCGGACCCGCCCGAACTCGAGCAACAGCTGCTTCGCCCACTCCGGCAGCCACGGCGGGCGCGGGATCTGGTCGACCGGGCGCCCGTCGAGCCGCTTGCGGATGATCCACACGCCGCGGCGCAGCGAGAGGTAGGTCGCCTCCGCCACGTAGCTCGCGTCGCGCGCCACGTCCATCCCGCTGTTGCCGCCGCCGACGACGAGCACCCGCCGCCCCTCGAGCTGCTCGGGCCCGCGGTAGTCGTGCCCGTGCATCACCTCGCCGGAGAACTCGCCCGGGTAGGGCGGGTCGGGCCAGCGCTTGTCCCAGTGGTGCCCGTTGCAGACCACGACGGCGTCGTAGCGGCGCACGATCCGGCCGCCCTCCACCCCGTCGCCCACGACGGTCGCCTCCCAGGTCCCGTCGCCGAGCCGCTCGACGCGCTCCACCTTCGCGTTGAACGTGATCAGGTCGCGCAGCGCGAAGTGGTCGACGTACGCGTTGAAGTACTCGCGGACCTCCCAGTGCATCGGGTAGTCCTCGTTGGGCATCGGGAAGTCCGAGAACGACATCCGCGGGCCGGACGTGTTCATCTCGAGGGTCGAGTAGCAGGCGCTCACCCCGTTCGGGTTGTTCAGCACCCAGTTGCCGCCGACCTCGGGCCCCATC
Organism: bacterium; assembly: GCA_002919115.1. Taxonomy (GTDB): domain Bacteria; phylum Actinomycetota; class Thermoleophilia; order Solirubrobacterales; family 70-9; genus RSA11. The sequence continues at coordinate 912 of PKER01000195.1, read as the reverse complement.
TCGAACCAGTCGAACGGGACGCGGGCCTCGTTCAGCGCCTTCGCCGCCGTGATCCCCGACGCGCCGGCGCCGATCACCAGGGCGCGCGGGAGCGACGGATCGGGCTCGATCGGCTCGGTGCGGGGCGGGGCCGGCTCGCCGCGGACCATGTAGGGCATAGGAACGGCTGCTCGCGTTTCGGGTTGTCTTCGGAGGCGCCGGACGCCCGGCGCAACACCACAGTTGTACAGCCCCCCGCAGCCGCCCGCGACGGGGCTACGACCGGGTCAGCGCGTCGAGGAGGCCCGGGAAGCGCGCGTCCAGGTCGTCGCGGCGCAGCGAGATCTCCCGGGAGGTGCCGCGCACGCGGGTGCGCGTGATACCCGCCTCGCGGAGAAGGCGCAGGTGGTAGGAGCCGGTCGAGGTCGGGACCCCTAGCAGCTCGGCTAGCTCACCGCAGATCCGCGGCCGGCCGTCGGCCAGGACCCGCACGATCTCGAGCCGCAGGGGGTCGCCGAGCGTGCGCAGGATCGTCGCGAGATCGAGCGCCTCGGCAGGCGGGTGCGGGATCCGCTCGCGCAGTTCGGCTCCGTCGGCCATGGGGACATGGTAGAACTTTGCGCGATATTTCCAAAGTTATTGAAATAAGGGAATGAGCACTCGCAACGCCTACCTCCTCGCCGCAGCCGTCATCTGCCTCGCCCTCTACGGGTCGAGCACGCCGTCCCCCCTCTACGCGACCTACCGGGAGCTCTGGGGCTTCTCCCAGGTCGTGCTCACGCTCGTGTACGCGGTGTACGCGTTCGGCGTCCTGGCGTCGCTCTTGCTCGCCGGCCGGGTGTCCGACCTCGTCGGACGCCGGCCCGTGCTCCTGGCCTCCCTCGGGATGCTGATGGGCGCCACCGCGCTTTTCGCGGCCGCCCAGGCGCCCGC
>PKER01000133.1 GCA_002919115.1 bacterium | reverse complement strand
GGTGGCCGTGGTCGCGCTCGCGCCGGTCGCGCTCAGCTTCCAGTCGCAGACGATCCGCCGCACGCGGCTGCGCCGGGCGCTGTTCGCGAGCGTCCTCCACCGCCCCGACGAGCTGCGCCCGGAGCTCCTCTACGAGCAGTACCGGAACGGAGCGAACCGGCCCGGCTTCCTCCCCGCGCTCACCTCGCTCTCCGGCTACGACATAGTCGGCCGGATCGAGGGGCTGGAGATGCCCGCGCTCGTCGTCTGGGGGCGCAACGACCGGATCGTGCCGCCCGAGGACGGCCTCGGCTACGCGCGGCTCCTGCCCAGCGCGCAGACCGTCGTCATGGACGGGACCGGGCACTGCCCGATGCTCGAGCGGCCGGTGCGGTTCAACCGGCTGCTCGAGGCCTTCCTCGGCCCCTGAGCCGCGTGAGGCGGCGCTAGCCGGTGACCGCGCCGAGCGCCGCCGACGAGACCGACTTGGCGTACTTGGTCATCACGCCGGTCGGGTAGTCGAGCTCGGGCGCCTGGTAGGCCTCGACCCGCCGCTGGATCTCCTCGTCGGAGAGGGCGACCTCGAGCTTGCGGTTGTCGATGTCGATCGTGATCTCGTCGCCGTCCTGGACCGCGGCGATGGGGCCGCCACGGACCGCCTCGGGCGCGACGTGGCCGATCATGAGCCCGCGCGTGGCGCCCGAGAAACGCCCGTCGGTGATCAGCGCGACGTCCTCGCCCAGGCCCTCGCCGACGATCGCGGCGGTCACCTGGAGCATCTCGCGCATGCCGGGGCCGCCGGCCGGGCCCTCGTTGCGGATCACGATGATGTCGCCCGGCTTGATCTGCTGGGCCTTGACGGCGCGGAAGCACTCCTCCTCGGACTCGAACACCCGCGCGGGGCCGGTCTGGCCGCGGCGCTCGGTGCCCGCGACCTTGACGACCGCGCCCTCCGGGGCGAGGTTGCCGCGCAGGATCGCGAGGCCGCCCTCGGGCTTGAGCGGGTCAGACAGCGGGCGCACGACCTCCTGGCCGGGCGTCTCCTGGGCCGCGTCGGCCTCCTCGCCGATCGTGCGGCCGGTGACCGTGATCGCGTCGCGATGGAGCAGGCCGGCCTCCGACAGGCGGTTGAGGATCAGCGGCACGCCGCCAGCGCGGTAGAGGTCGGTGGCGACGAAGCGGCCGCCGGGCTTGAGGTCCGCGAGCAGCGGGGTGCGCTTGGAGATCCGCTCGAAGTCGTCGAGGGTGAGCTCGACGCCCGCCTCGCGCGCGACGGCGAGCAGGTGCAGCACGCCGTTGGTCGAGCCGCCGGAGGCGGCGACGCAGGCGATCGCGTTCTCGAGCGACTCGCGCGTGATGATCCTGCTCGGGCGCAGGTCCTCGGCGAGCACGTTCATGACGAGCTCACCGATCTTCTCGGCGACCGTGCCCTTCTCGTCGTCCTCGGCCGGGACCATGGCCGAGCCGCCGGGCGAGATGCCGAGCGCCTCGAACGCGCAGGCCATGGTGTTCGCGGTGAACTGGCCGCCGCAGGCGCCGGCGCCCGGGCTCGCGTGGTTCTCGAGGTCGATCAGGTCCTCCTCCGACATCCTCCCCGAGTTGTAGGCGCCGATCGCCTCGAAGACGTCGAGGATGGTCACGTCGCGGCCGCGCCAGCGGCCGGGCGCGATCGAGCCGCCGTAGAGCAGCACCGACGGGATGTCGAGGCGAGCGAGCGCCATCGCGCAGCCCGGGATCGTCTTGTCGCAGGCGCAGAGCGCGATGACCGCGTCGAACTGGTAGCCGCGGACCGCGAGCTCGATCGAGTCGGCGATCACCTCGCGCGAGATCAGCGAGGCCTTCATGCCCTCGGTGCCCATGGTCACGCCGTCGGAGACCGCGATCGTGTTGAACTCCATCGGCGTGCCGCCCGCGGCGCGGACGCCCGCCTTCACGTGCTCGGCCAGGCCGCGCAGGTGGAAGTTGCAGGGCATCGCCTCGATCCAGGTGTTGGCGATGCCGATCGTCGGGCGCTTGAGCGCATCGTCGTCGAAGCCGATCCCCTTCATGTAGGCGCGCGCGTGCGCGCGGTCGGGACCGTCGAATACCGCCGAGGAACGGGGTCGAGGGACGGCGGTCTTCGTGTTTCCGTTGCGCTCGCTCATGGCGCGGAAGTCTAGGGCCGCGGCGGGTGCGGCGGCGGGA
>PKER01000213.1 GCA_002919115.1 bacterium | reverse complement strand
TTGATCGCGGTCGTCGTTTTCCCGACGCCGGTCGGCCCCACTAGGGCAACCACACCGCCGTAGTCGAGCAGACTGTCTTCGGCCAGCAGAATCTGCCGAGCCAAGACATGCTGAACGGCTTGCCAGGCTACATCGGCATCGCTGACGCCACCCAGCCGTTCGGCGAGCTCCAGGCTGAGTTTTTTGGAAAAACCGAGCGCGCTCAAACGACGCAACAAATCCAGTCGGGTCGGATTCCTGCTCGCCGCCGCCTGCCATCCGGTCTCGCTCAAATGGGCGTCGATCAGGCGCCGCATCTGTTTGAGCTCTTGTTGCACCTGCTTCAGGGCGTCGGCGTCCGGGCTAGGCGTGGTCGGTTCCGGCGACCTAGCGGCAGCCTCCTCCGAACGATCCCGTCGGGACTGTGCGGCCGGCTTCAAGGCGGCGGGCTCGACCGTCGGGCTAGCCTGTCCGTCCGGTCTCGAAAACAGCGGAGCTGGCTTGCGCAAATCGCCCGTGGCAGTCTCCGGCGCGGCGGCAGCCTTGCCCAAGGCCTCGCGAAAAGCCTCCTCGGCGCGCCGCCTCGCCTCGGCCTCGCGCCAGGCGTTCGCCGCCTGCTCGACGGCCTCGCCGATGGTCGAGATCACGAGCGAGCACGAGCGGATCGCGTCGTCGTTGCCCGGGATCGGGAAGTCGACCGGCACCGGGTCCACGTTGGTGTCGACGAGCCCGATGATCGGGATGCGCAGGCGCTTGGCCTCGGTGACGGCGATCGCCTCGGTCTTGAGGTCGATGATGAAGACGGCGTCGGGCAGCCGCTTCATGTCCCGCACGCCGCCGAGGTTGTACTCGAGCTTCTCGAGCTCGGCCTCGCGCGCCATGCGCTCCTTCGTCGGGAGCAGGTCGAGCTGGCCCTCGTTGGCGAGCTCGCGCAGCTCGTGCAGGCGGTCGATGCGCTGCGACATCGTCTGGAAGTTCGTCAGCAGGCCGCCCAGCCAGCGCTGGTTCACGTACGGCATCCCGCAGCGCTCCGCCCACTCCTTGATCGAGTCGCGGGCCTGCTTCTTGGTGCCGACGAAGAGGATCGTCCCGCCCCGGCCGGCGACCTCGGCGGCGAAGCGCCGGGCCTCCACGAGCAGGTGCTCGGTCTGCAGAAGATCGATGATGTGGATCCCGTCGTGCTCGCCGTAGATGTACGGCTGCATGCGGGGGTTCCAGCGCCGCGTCTGGTGGCCGAAGTGCAGGCCAGCCTCGAGCAGCTCCCTGATTCCGGGCTCTGGCATGCGAGTTTCCCTTTCCGGTCGCGTTTACGGGTTGCCCGTCGCCGCCGTCGGGGACCCGGCTCGCGGCGCCGGCTGGCGCCATCACCGGGCAGGGCCCCTGGGCATGCACGACGGGGTCGTGATTTGCCTTGAAAGCGGGGGCCGATTCTAGTAGCAGCGGACGGTCATGGCGCGTCCGCTGCGCGGGCGCGCTCCAGCGCCGCGCGCAGATCCTCGGGCAGCTCCGAGGAGAACGAGAGCGCCTCGCCGGTCCCGGGGTGCGTGAAGGCGAGCCGCGCGGCGTGCAGGAACTGGCGCCGCAGGCCGTGGCGGCCCGCCCCGCCGTAGCGCGGATCGCCGGCGACGGGCAGGCCGATCGCCTCGAAGTGGGCGCGGATCTGGTGCGTGCGTCCGGTCTCCAGGCGCACCCGCACGAGCGTGTCGAACGGCAGCGTCTCGATCACCTCGAAGTGGGTGCGTGCCGGGCGCCGCCCGCGGCCACCGACCGCGCGCCGCTCGGGGGCGCGGAAGTCCCGCCCCAGGGGGGCGTCGATCGTTCCGGAGCGCGACCGGGGGCGCCCCTTGATCAGCGCGATGTACTCGCGCTCCACCCGCCGCTCCCTGATCGCTTCCGAGAGCGCCCGGTGCGCCTCGGGGCTGCGGGCGACCACCAGGAGCCCGGACGTGTCGCGGTCCAGGCGGTGCACGATCCCGGGGCGCGTGGGGTCGTCCCCGCCCGCGAGCATCGGCCCGAGGATGTCGACCAGGGTGGTCCCGCGGTGCCCCGGCGCCTCGTGCACGACGAGGCCCGCCGGCTTGTCGATCACCGCCAGCCACTCGTCGGCGTGCACGACGCGCACGCCGCCCGGAAGCTCGCGCTCAGCCCCCACCGGCGTCGCCAGGCGGGGCGGCTGGGCGCCCGGCGGGG
>PKER01000087.1 GCA_002919115.1 bacterium | reverse complement strand
CGCGCGCGGCCAGCCACGCGGTGAGCCCCTCGTCGTGCGCGACGCGCGCGGCGAGGCGGAGGGCGCGCCCGTGCATGTCCACCAGGTCGATCGCGCAGGCGTCGGCGAGCGCGGGCACGAGCAGGTCGACCAGGCTCGCGTAGCCCGCCTCCGGCCAGTCGGCCGATTCCGTGAGCGCCGCGATGCGCGCCAGCGTCGCGAGACGCGCATCCTCGTCGCGGGCCGAGGGGCGGCCCACGAGGCCGGGGACGTCGAAGGTCATCGCGATCTCGGTGCCGACCCCGTCGGGCCCGGCGCGCAGGTCGACCGAGCTCGCCAGCTTGCCGATCAGCGGCAGGCCGATGCCCAGCCCGGGGCTGTCCGCACGCGGCTGCATGCCGCGCCCCCGGTCGGCGACCGTGACCACGACCGCGCCGTGGCGCACCTCCACGCGCAGCTCCGTCGGGCCCGGGTCGCGGTCGGCGTAGGCGTGGACGACCACGTTGGTCGCGGCCTCCGAGATCGCCACCGAGATGTCGCTCAGGGTGACCGGGTCGATGCCGTGGGCCGCGAGCATCTCCTGGGCGTTCGCGCGCAGCTCAGCGACGCGATCAGCGTCAGCGGGCACGACCCACGTGCCCTCGAAGTCGGTGGCGCCTGCGGCGCGCGCTCCCACGTGAACCAGCCTTTCTGCCTGGACGAGCGCCGGGATCGTAATCCACCTCTACCCTCCGGCGGGTGGAGCTCGTCGCGCAGCAAGTGGGCTTGCCGGGCGGCGCCGTGGTGGTGATGCAGCCCACCGACGCCGCAGAGCTGCCCGACGACCGCGAGGTCGACTGGGCGCCGGTGGTCCCGTACTGGTCGGTGCTGTGGCGCAGCGGGGTCGCGCTCGCACGCGAGGTCGCTGCCACGGACCTGCGCGGGCGGCGCGTGGTCGAGCTCGGCTGCGGCCTCGGCGTGCCGAGCCTCGCGGCGGCGCGCTCCGGCGCCGAGGTCCTGGCAAGCGACGAGGACCCCGACGCGATCGCGCTGCTCGAGCGCAACGCGCGCGAGAACGGGCTGAGCCTGCGCGCGGTGCGGGCGGAGTGGGGGGACCCCGGCCCGCTGCTGGACGAAGCGCCCTTCGACCTGGCGCTCGCCTCGGACGTGCTCTACATGCGCGCGGCCGTCGCGCAGCTGCTCGAGCTCCTGCCGCTGCTCGCCCCCGAGGTCTGGCTCGCTGACCCGGGGCGGAGCTTCACGGAGCCGTTCCTCGAGCGCGCCCGCGAAGCGTGGGAAGTCGACACCGTCGAGCGCGGCGTCGTGCGCATCCACCGGATGCGCGAGCGCGCCTGAATGGGGTGGGCGGGGAGCCGCCGACACGACCGCGGGCGCCTGCCGCGCCATGCTCCCCGTACCGAGAGCCTGAAGCCGCGCGGGGCGGTGCCACGGTCCCCGGCAGCAAGCGCGAAAGGGCCGACGCAGGCTCCGGCCGCTAGCCCGCGACGCGCTTGAGCAGGCCGCGCGCGAGGCCGAGGCCGTGGCGCTGGGTGGGGGCGGCGATGTAGGTGACGTGGCACTCCAGCGAGGTCACGACCAGGTGCTCGGGACCGCGCTTGTAGTGGACCAGGGGGATGCCCGCGACCTTGATGCGGTCGCCGACGATGCCCTGCGCGGCGGCGCCCATGAGCGCGCCCTCGGCGACGTCCTCGCGGGCCTCGTCCGACTCGAAATGGCCGGGCGGGACCGGGAGCATCGTGATCAGCGCGCGAGCGCCACCGGGCCAGTGCGCGAACGCGAACTTGGTCTCGTCGGTGAAGCGAGCGCCGGCGCGCGCCATGCGGCGGCGAGCTCGCTCCAGCTCGCGCGGCGGCAGGTCGCCGATCTCGACCCGATCGACCCGCTCTGGGAGGCGTTCGGTGCACTCCTCGGCGCCCCGCGCCACGAGCTCGTCGGCAACCGCGCCCTCATCCTCGGAATCCAGCACGACGACGAGGCCGAGGCCGAGGAGCGCAACCCCGGCAAGGACCAGCAGCGTGGTGAGGATCCGTCGTTTCACGGCCGGAAAACGTAGCCGGGATCCCGGTTGCGCAGGGCCTCGCCACGCCCGGCGCGCAGACCGCGCGGGCGCGGGGGCAGGGGCGCTCTTTCTCAGCCCACGATCCGCACGCGCTTCATCGCGACTCGCCGCTGGCCGCCGGGCGCCTCGGCGGCGACGCGCACG
>PKER01000146.1 GCA_002919115.1 bacterium | reverse complement strand
TCGGCACGCCCCTCGTCGAGATCACCGGCGGCGAGCCGCTCATCCACCGCAACGCGTTCCGGCTGGCCGAAATGCTCCTCGACCGCGGCTACACCGTTCTGGTCGAGACCTCCGGCGCCGTCGACGTCTCGCCCCTCGACCCGCGCGTCCACAAGATCATGGATCTCAAGTGCCCGGGCTCGGGCGAGGAACAGCGCAACCTGTGGTCGAACCTCGACCACCTCACCGAGCGCGACGAGGTCAAGTTCGTCATCAAGGATCGGACGGATTACGAGTGGGCGCGCAGCGTCCTCCACGAGCGCGGCCTGGTCGACCGCGTCCGCGAAGGCTCGCTGCGCGCCATCCTCTTCTCGCCCGTTTGGGACGCGATGGATTTCCGACAGCTCGCGGAGTGGATCCTCGAGGACCGGCTCCCGGTCCGCTATCAGATCCAGCTCCACAAGGTGATCTGGGGTGCGAACGTGCCGGGGGTGTGATACTGGGTCCCCGGCACGTTCGGAGGCGGAACGTCAGTTCGCGATCGCGAAGTTGGAGAAATGGGTCGTCGTGAAGGTGACGGTCCGCTTCTCCCGCGAGTGGTGACTCGGCATGGGCGCGATCGGCTCCTTGGAGACCGGGTCGATGAACCACGCGCTCAACAGCTTCCGTTCAACGTCCCGCCGCGCACAGCGCTCGTAGCTGACGGTCACCTCGACCGGCGCGGCGAAGCTGTAGTGCTCCTGTCCGGCCGCGCGCAGGTCGACCTCGAGGAAGCGGGAGGCCGGCACGATCAGCGTGATCAGCGTCGGGCGGCGGACCGCGCCGGGCGATAGCGTCACACTGTGGCCGGCCACCGAGACGGTCCCGCCCTGCGGGCCGATCACCCGGCTCGCGACCCGCGTCACGCCGGTCGGGCACACAAGCAACCCGTTACCGCCCGACCCACCTCCGCGGAGCGCCTCCGCCTCCGTCATCGAGAACGACGGCGTCGTCTCCTCGACTTCGAAGGCAGTAGGCTCCCCGCACGCGGCCATGCCGAATGCGATGGCCAGCCCGAACCCCGACAGCAGGAACCTTGAGCGTTTCATAGCTCCCTCCTAGTATGGGGAGTGACCTGGGTGGATAACTACGAGGGCCACCCCAATCGGGCAAGATCCATGCACGGCGAACGCGACCGACTCGAAGAAGGCATACGTCTGGAGCGAAGTGGCCAACTCGCCCGGGCCCTCGAGGTGTACGGTAACGTTGCCGCAACAACGAAAACGCCCGCCATCGCCGCCGAATCGATGCGGCGTAAGTCGGATGTTTATCGACAGCAATGCGACTGGGACGCTGCTCTGAAGGCCGCGCGAGAGAGCGCGCAGACTGCACTTCGTGCAGGATTGCCTGAACTATTTGCAGAGGCGCTCAACGCCGAAGCCGCCGTCTACCTGAGCCGCGGGGATTTCGTCGCCGCACGACCCCTCCTGGAGCAGATCCTGGTGATCGTCACCGACGACCGTATCCTGGGGATCGCACGGCAGAACCTCGGCAACATCGCGGCGCAGGATCGTAAGCTGGACGTGGCGCGGGAGCATTTCCGCCGGTCACGTGAACATTTTGCGCGCGCGGGTTACAAGCGCGGAGAAGCGATCGCGCTGATCAACCAGGCCGCGATCGCTAACCTGAGCAACGATTACGAAGGGGCGCTAGAGGCGGCGGAGGAAGCGACCGAGCAGGCCCGCGAGCTCGGGGACTTCGAGTTGATCGCTCTGGCGGCGATCAACCAGGCCGAAGCGCTGGCCGGTCTCGATCGCCTCACGGAGGCCGAGAGCCTGGCCAGCCAGGCGCTGGGTTTCTTCGGGATCGAAGGCAATCGGTATCGCCAGGTCGGGTGCCTTCGAGTCCTGGGCGACATCTGTCGCAAACAGAAGCGTTACGCCAACGCCGTCCGCTGCTACGAGCGTGCGTTGAAGATGGCCGAGGGGATCGACGCCCACATCGAGCGGGTCATGCTCGAGGACCGCCTGGCCGACCTCGAGGGGATGGCCTACATCTGACCCTATCCCACGAAAGACCCCACACCGACCCACCATGCCGGCGCGCCGCAGGTTGCGGGCGGCGTGAACGCGCCGAGAGGCCCCGGCACGTCCCGGATCGGGATGTCGGCGGCTTTGCGTGCGCGCTCCTCGAGCTCGAGGAGGAGCTCGGAGATCGCGTCATCGGGCGCGGCGGGCCGGGTCGGC
>PKER01000054.1 GCA_002919115.1 bacterium | reverse complement strand
CGCGCCCGGCGCCCCCCCCCCGGGGCGCCCCCCCCCGCCACGGCGGCGGCGCGTTCTCCGGCAAGGATCCGTCGAAGGTCGACCGCTCGGCCGCCTATGCCGCGCGCTACGTGGCGAAGAACATCGTGGCCGCGGGCCTCGCGGATCGCTGCGAGGTGCAGGTCTCGTACGCGATCGGCGTCGCCGAGCCCACCTCGATCATGGTCGAGACCTTCGGCACCGGGCGTCTGCCGCGCGAGAAGCTCACGCAGCTCGTGCGCAAGCACTTCGACCTGACGCCCTACGGCATCCGCGAGATGCTGGACCTGGCCCGGCCGATCTACCAGAAGACGGCCACCTACGGGCACTTCGGCCGCACGGAGCCCGAGTTCACCTGGGAGAGAACCGACAAGGCCGCGCAGCTCGCTGCGGAGGCCAAGGGTGCGGCGCGCCGCGCCGCCTGAAGGCGTATGAATTGAGGGAGCGGCCGCGCGAACGCGCGGCCTCACTCGCCCGGTGTGCGGTCATGGATGGCCTTGCGCACCGGAGGATGCGCCCTGCTGAGGAGCGCTGCGACGGACGGCGGGACATCCGCCGGGCCGCCAGGCTCAGCAGGGGAACGCGGGACGTAACGGCGCTCACAACGACTGCACAGTTGGAGCACATACGCACATGAACGCCAATCTCAAGAGCGCCCCGACCTCTCAGTCCGGGGATTTCAGAGTCGCGGATCTCTCGCTTGCCGACTGGGGCCGCAAGGAGATCGCCATCGCCGAAACGGAGATGCCGGGTCTGATGGCGATCCGCGAGGAGTACGCCGCGTCGCAGCCCCTCAAGGGCGCGCGCATCAGCGGTTCGCTGCACATGACCATCCAGACGGCGGTTCTCATCGAGACGCTGCAGGCGCTCGGCGCGCAGGTGCGCTGGGCCTCGTGCAACATCTTCTCGACGCAGGACCACGCGGCTGCGGCGATCGCCGTGCGCGGCACGCCGGTGTTCGCCTACAAGGGCGAGTCGCTCGCCGAGTACTGGGAGTTCCCCCACCGCATCTTCGAGTGGCCGGACGGCGGCTACTCGAACATGATCCTCGACGACGGCGGCGACGCCACGCTCCTTCTGCATCTCGGCGTGCAGGCCGAGAAGGACCAGAGCGTCATCTCGAAGCCCACGTCCGAGGAGGAGGAAGCGCTGTTCGCCGCGATCAGGGCGACCCTCAAGCGCGATCCGAAGTGGTACTCGACGCGCATCAGGCACATCAAGGGCGTCAGCGAGGAGACCACCACGGGCGTCAAGCGCCTCTACCAGATGGCGAAGGAAGGCCGCCTCGCCTTCCCCGCGATCAACGTCAACGACTCGGTCACGAAGAGCAAGTTCGACAATCTCTACGGCTGCCGCGAGTCGCTGGTGGACGGCATCAAGCGCGCCACCGACGTGATGATCGCCGGCAAGATCGCCGTGGTGTGCGGCTACGGCGACGTCGGCAAGGGCTCGGCGCAGGCGCTGCGCTCGCTCGCGGCTCAGGTGTGGGTGACGGAGATCGATCCCATCTGCGCGCTGCAGGCGGCGATGGAAGGCTACCGCGTGGTGACGATGGACTACGCCGCCGACAAGGCGGACATCTTCGTCACGGCGACGGGCAACTACCACGTCATCACGCACGAGCACATGAAGCGCATGAAGAACAATGCGATCGTGTGCAACATCGGCCACTTCGACAACGAGATCGACGTGGCCTCGCTGCGGCAGTACAGGTGGGAGAACATCAAGCCGCAGGTCGATCACGTCATCTTCCCGGACGGCAAGCGCATCATCCTGCTCGCCGAAGGGCGGCTCGTTAACCTCGGCTGCGCGACGGGTCACCCGAGCTACGTGATGAGCTCCTCGTTCGCCAATCAGGTGCTGGCGCAGATCGAGCTCTTCACGAACACCGAGAAGTACCCGATCGGCGTCTACGTTCTGCCGAAGCACCTCGACGAGAAGGTCGCGCGCCTGCACCTCGACGCGCTCGGCGCGAAGCTCACGAAGCTCACGCCGGAGCAGGCGGCCTACATCGGGGTGCCGGTCGAGGGCCCGTACAAGCCGGACCACTACCGCTACTAGGCCGGGCGTGGCCTCGAGCCACGTCGCCGACCCCTCGCTCGCTCCCGCGGGCGAGGCCCGGATCGAGTGGGCGGGCGGGCAGATGCCCGTCCTCCGCTCGATCCGGGAGCGGTTCGAGCGCGAGCGCCCGCTCGAG
>PKER01000182.1 GCA_002919115.1 bacterium | reverse complement strand
CCGGCCGTCGCGAGGCCGGCCGGGGCAGCGACCGCAACGACGGTGATCGCCTCCTGCTCGCTCATGAGCTCACCAGGCGGTAGCCCACGCCCCACGAGTTGAGCACGAACCGCCCGTGCTCGGGGTCGAGCTTGCGGCGCAGGCGGCTCGCGTGGGAGTCGAGCGTGCGCGTCCGCCCCTCCGCGCGGAACCCCCACACGTCGCGCAGGAGCTCGTCCTTGGTGAAGACACGGGTCGGCTCCGCGGCGAGCGCCAGCAGCAGCTCGTACTCCTTGTTGGCGAGCGCGACCAGCCGGCCGTCGACGCGCACCTCGCGGCGCGACGGGTCGATCTCCAGGTCGCCGACCCGGATCGGCCCCGCGCGCTCGGGGCCGCGGCGACGCAGCACGGCCTCGATGCGCGCGACGAGCTCGTCGTAGTGGAAGGGCTTCACCACGTAGTCGTCGGCGCCCTCGCGCAGGCCGCGCACCCGGTCGGAATGCGCGCTGCGACCGGTGAGCACGATCACCGGCAGGCGCGGGTCGTAGCGCCCGGTCGTCCCGTGCGACGCCCTGATCTCGCGCAGTACGTCGAGGCCGGACGCGTCGGGCAGCGCCAGGTCCAGCAGCAGCAGGTCGGGGCTGCGGTAGTGGCAGTGGCGCAGGGCATCGGCCGCGGTCGGCGCCGGCAGCGCCTCGTAGCGGTCGGCCGCGAGCTCATCGACGAGCAGATCGAGCGTGGTGGGGTCGTCCTCGCAGACCACGACCGTGCCCCGCGGCTCGCGGCTCGGGACCGTCATCGCGCCACCCCCTGTGGACGAGGGACTCGGTTGGCTGGCTCAGGGGTCAACATGCCCCCAAGAAGCCCGGCGCGCCGCGCGGCGCCCCCGTCCGGCAGCCGACCCGCGTGAGCGTGAGCGGCACGGGCGCCGGTGCAGACGCCGCGATCGCGCGCGCACCAACCCGCCGACCGTGCGGTTGCGTTGCCATCCGCAAGGCGTTCGCACGGTCGGCGGTGCTGGTGGTGACGCGCCCCGCCGTCAGCGCACGCGCAGGCGGACCGACTTGCGCTGCGGCTCGGGCAGGTCCGGCGAGAGCAGGCGCAGCTTGAGCTTGCCGCGTCGCGCCGCCCGCTTGCCGGCCTTCAGGCGGACCCGCAGGACCCGTTGCCCGCCCGGGGCGAGCTCGCCGACCGCCACGGTCCAAGCCTTGCCCCGCTTCGCCGCGCCCTTGGCCTTCACCTTGACGCCGCGCGGCGCGCGCAGGCGGACGCGCACGTCGCGGGCCGCGGCAGCGCCGTCGTTGCGCATGACCAGCTTGACGACGGCAGCCTTGCCCCCGCGGCGCAGCACGCGCGCCCGCTTGGTCGCCTGGGCCGCGAACCTGAGCTGAGACACAACTCCCTCCGCACGCAGCGCCACCGTGACCGCGCCGTCGGGGTCGTTGCTTTCGATGCGCAGGGTCGCGGACAGCTCCCCGGGCTGCACGGGCGTCACGCTCACCCGGATCGTGCAGTGAGACCAGCTCGCGGGCTCGATCCAGCGGTCGACGCAGTCCGCCCCGTCCACGGCGAAGGCGTCCGCGTCGGCGCCCACGAGCTCGGTGCCGCTGACGTTCAGGTTCGCGGTGCCCGTGTTTCGCACCCTGAGCTCGGCCGTGCCGTCCTCGCCCACGCGCACGGCGCCGAGGTCGAGCTCGTGGTCCACCTGGATCCTGGGCTCGGGACCCGGGGTACCGGTGCCCCTCAGCGGGATCTCGATCGTCCGCGGGTAGGCGGTCGTGGTCACGACGAGCCTGGCCTTCTTCTCGCCGACGCTCTTCGGCCCGAAGGAGACCGCCGCCATGCACTCCCCTTCGCACTGGCCCGTCGGCACGTTCGCCCAGAACTCGCTCGCGTCCGGGCCCTCCAGCGACCAGCTGAGGATGCGGAAGCTGCCCGGCGCCTTGATCGCGAAGTTCGCCCCGGCGCCGCCGATGTTGGCGGCCACGCTGCCGAAGTCGAAGCGCTCCGGCGCCTCGACGCGCTGGCGCCCGGGCATCCAGATCATCGCGGTGTAGCTCTGCAGGCAGGTGTAGGCCACGCCGTAGGGCGTCTCCGGAACGCCGGTGTGGATGAGGCGAGCCTCGCCGAGGTAGCACGGGCGGTCGCCGTCCTCGACGCGGTCGGGCAGGGGCGTCGAGCCCGCGCCGCCGCGGTTGCCCCAATAGACGGCGGGGTCGAGGCCGGCGCCGACCGCG
>PKER01000230.1 GCA_002919115.1 bacterium | reverse complement strand
TGCGCAAGATTCCCCACTGCTGCCTCCCGTAGGAGTCTGGGCCGTGTCTCAGTCCCAGTGTGGCTGATCGTCCTCTCAGACCAGCTACCCATCGTCGCCTTGGTAGGCCGTTACCCCACCAACTAGCTAATGGGCCGCGGGCCCCTCCCGATGCGGAAGCCGAAGCTACCTTTACTCAACGGACTTGTGTCCGAGGAGCACATCCGGTATTAGCCCGAGTTTCCCCGGGTTATCCCGGTCATCGGGGCAGGTTACCCACGTGTTACTCACCCGTTCGCGGCTTTGCCCCAGGGCAAGCCCTGGTTCGTCGCTCCACTTGCATGTGTTAGGCACGCCGCCAGCGTTCGTCCTGAGCCAGGATCAAACTCTCCGTGAAAAGAGTCAGGAGAAACACAAGCCGGCGAACCGGCTAGCGCTCTCCCACCAAACTCGGAAAGTTCGTCATGCGCTCTCGCGTCGCGCGGTACACCCGGCGACACGCATGACGGGGTTCTGTATCAGGCCCGTCGCAGCACCGGCAAGCGGCACCCCGACGGGTCGAACCTGGACGCGACTAGACCTCGGCGGTCTGTCGCGCGCTGCTCAGTTTTCAAACACCGCGCCGTCCGACTGCGAGGGGCTCTCGCGGCCCGACGGTCCGTCTCAAACGCGACCAACGATTATATCCGTGTCGCTCCGCCCCGTTCAAGGCCCAGGCTCCCGGCCCGGTGCCCTGCCCGTGGCGGCGGCAGAGTGTAGCGAACGCGCGCGCGAACTTTCAGGAATCCGCGCGGCCCGCACCGGCGGGCTCGGCCACGCGCACGAAACGGCGCTTGCCGACCTGCAGAACGCGGCCCGCGAGCTCGTCCAGGGCCACGTCGAGCTGCCCCGCCTCGACGGGCTCGCCGTCCAGCTTGACGCCGCCGCCCTGAATCAGGCGCCGCGCCTCGCTGGTGCTCATCCCGAACTCGGCCTTGATCAGGGCCGGCAGGTGCACGAGGCCCTCGTCGTTGGGCTGCGCGGTCGCGGTGGGCACCTCGTCGGGGATCTCGCGGCGCTTGTGGACGGCGTCGAAGCGCTCCTCCGCGGCACGCGCGTCGTCGGCCGAGTGGAAGCGCTCCACGATCGCCCGCGCCAGGGCCCGCTTCGCCTCGTTGGGGTGGGCGTCGGGGTCGCGCTCGCGGCCGAGCAGCAGCAGGTAGTACTCGTCCATGACGGTGTCTGGGATGCTCATCAGCTTCCCGAACATCTCGGCCGGCTCGTCGGTGACGCCCACGTAGTTGCCGTAGCTCTTCGACATCTTGCGGACGCCGTCCGTGCCGACGAGGATGGGCATGGTGAGGATCGACTGCGGCTTCTGGCCGTACGCGATCTGCACGTCGCGGCCGAAGAGCAGGTTGAACTTCTGGTCGGTGGCGCCGAGCTCGATGTCGGCCTCCACGGCCACCGAGTCGTAGCCCTGGAGCACCGGGTAGAGCAGCTCGAGCGCCGAGATCGCCTGCCCGGCGCTCATGCGCTTCTGGAAGTCGTCCCGCTCGAGCAGGCGCGCGACCGTGAAGCGGCGCACGAGCTCGAACAGCTCGCCGCTCGTCATGTCGAGCCACTCGCTGTTGTGGCGCACCTCGGTGCGCTCGGGGTCGAGCACCTTGAACGCCTGCTCCTGGTAGGTGCGGGCGTTCGCCTCGATCTCCTCGGCGCTCAGGACCGGCCGCGTCTGGTCGCGCCCGCTCGGGTCGCCGACGCGCGCCGTGTAGTCGCCGACGATCAGCACCACCGTGTGGCCCAGGTCCTGGAAGGCGCGGAGCTTGGTGAGCACCACGCAGTGGCCCAGGTGGATGTCGGCGCTCGTCGGGTCCATCCCGAACTTCACGCGCAGCGGACGTCCCTCGCGGAGCTGCTCCACGAGCCTCCCTTCGGGCAGCACGTCGACCGCCCCGGCCAGCAAGCGCTCGAGCGCGGCGGCCTCGTCTTTGCCCCTGTCGGTCACGGGCCCCAATGCTAGACTGGCTCGCCGGCTGTGGGGGATGTGCTCTTCGCCCCCGGATCGCAGCCGGTCTCGTGGCTGGGCCGGCGCGCGAAGGTCATCCCTGCGGCGACTCGGGATGCGTCGCCCGCCGCGATGTCGACCGCCGATCCAGACTGAATGGGCCCCGAAGACACACGTAAGCGGCGCCGGCGAGATGAGCGCCCCCGCAAGGGGGCGACCAGCCAGAGAGCGTCGCGCTCGCGGGCCACGCGCACCCGCGCCGATCGCCCGCGCCCGG
>PKER01000098.1 GCA_002919115.1 bacterium | reverse complement strand
GGCCTCGCCGGGGCGCAGGGAGTGGACCTCGGCGCCCAGGCCGCGCAGCTCGCGCGCGACCGCCTCGGCCTCGCCGCTGCCCGAGTCGGGGTTCGCCACCAACGCGACGCGCTGCCGCCCGCTGGGCTTGGTGCCTTGGTCTGCTGTGGGCACGCCCTGCCGCTAAAGCGGCATCTTCGAGCGACCCTCGCGGCCCTTCTGGGCGCTCTTGTTGGTCGCCTTGCGAGAGGTCTTGAACGGCTTGCGAAGCAGCTCGCCGGCCTTCCCGGGCGCGCTGCCGGCCGCGGACTCGCCCGCGCCGAGGGTGCGATCGACGCCGCGCTGGGCCCACGCCGACCGGCGCGGCACCAGGAAGGCGAGGACCGCCAGGACGATGCAGACGGCGATGATGATGGCGATGGTCATGTCGGTTCCCTCCGATCTATGGCCGCCGGGGGATACCCCGGCGCTCGCCGCTTAAGCCCGGGCCGCGTGTTTCCGAGAACCTGGACGCGGGCAATCCCCCAGCGGTAGGACTGAAGCGGCGAAGGGGGACGCCGCCCTGGAGAGGAGGTTCGAATGCACACGAGGCTCGTAGCGCTCGCGATCGCGCTGTGCGTGCTCGTCGCCGGGGTCGGAGCGGCCACGGCGCAGGGCGGGGGGAACGGAAGCGCCGCCAAGGCGAAGGCCGCGCAGGCCAAGAAGGCCAAGAAGGCGAAGAAGGCCAAGAACGGAAAGAAGCCCAAGGACGCCTTCCAGGGCTCCAAGAGGCTCCGCAAGGCGGTCAAGGCCGACGACATCATCAAGGTGCTCGAGCGGTTCCAGCGGATCGCCGACCGCAACGGCGGCAACCGCGCGTCGGGCCGGCCCGGCTACGACCGCTCGGCCGACTACGTCGCCGGGACGATGGAGAAGCTCGGCTACCGCGTGCAGGTCCAGGAGTTCGAGTTCGAGGCCTGGTCGGAGGACGCGCCGACGGAGTTCGAGCAGGTCGCGCCCGACGAGGTGGCCTACGAGGACGGCGTCGACTTCAGCATCGCCGAGTACTCGGGCAGCGGCGACGTGACCGCGGAGCTGGTCGCGGTCGACCTCGTGCTCCCGCCGAGCGAGCTGCCCAGCTCGACCAGCGGGTGCGAGCCCGAGGACTACGAGGGCCTCGACGTCGAGGGCAGGATCGCGCTCGTGCAGCGCGGCACCTGTACGTTCGGCGAGAAGGCCGACGTCGCCGCCGCGGCCGGCGCGGCGGGCGTCGTGATCTTCAACGAGGGCAACCCCGGCTTCCCCGACCGCCAGGACCTGCTCTTCGCCACGCTGGAGGCGCCGCGGCGCGACATCCCCGTGGTGGGCGTGCCGTTCGCGCTGGGCGAGGAGCTCGCCAACGGCGTCACGAACGGGCCGACCGGGGTCACCGTGCGGATCGCCGCCGAGACCTCGTCGGAGATCGTGCCGACCAAGAACGTGATCGCGACCAGCAAGCGCGGCGACGCCGACAACATCGTGATGGCCGGCGCGCACCTGGACAGCGTGGCGGCCGGCCCGGGGATCAACGACAACGGGTCCGGCTCGGCGGCGCTGCTCGAGATCGCGCGCGAGATCGCGAAGCTCAAGGAGAAGCCGAAGAACCGGGTGCGCTTCGCGTGGTGGGCCGCGGAGGAGGCTGGGCTCGTGGGCTCCACCTACTACGTGGAGCAGCTCAGCGACCAGCAGGCCGCGAAGATCGCCCTCTACACGAACTACGACATGATCGGGTCGCCGAACTTCGTGCGGTTCATCTACGACGGGAACGGCTCGGCGTTCGGGCTCGAGGGCCCGCCCGGGTCGGGCGCGATCGAGCGGGTCTACCAGCGCTACTTCGAGCGCAAGGGCCTGGCCTCCAGCCAGACCGCGTTCGACGGGCGCTCCGACTACCTGGCGTTCATCCAGGTCGGGATCCCGGCCGGCGGCCTGTTCACCGGCGCGGAGGGCATCAAGACGGAGGCCCAGCAGATCGTCTACGGCGGCACGGACGGCGAGGCCTACGACCCGTGCTACCACCAGGCGTGCGACGACATCGAGAACATCTCGCGGCGGGCGCTCGAGCAGATGAGCGACGCGGCGGCGCACGTCACGTGGAAGTTCATGAACAACCTCAAGTTCGTGCGTGACGAGACCCCGGCGGCGCGGGCAGCGGCGCGTCGCGGGTCGCGGTCCACGCCGACAGCGGCCAGGGCAGCCGCCGTACGGTGGCGTGGCCACCATGGCGCAGGGGTGCCACGGCCGCCCGCGCGGCGCG
>PKER01000238.1 GCA_002919115.1 bacterium | reverse complement strand
GCGGCGAGCTTCTCGCGCGCGTCCGCGTTGGCGAGCGCCGCCGTGACCAGCTCCGCGAACCCCGCGACGCGGTCCTCGGTGCCGGGCTCGAAGGCGTGGGGCGTCGAGCTCGTGGCCATGATCCCGCCCCAGATCCGGCCCGCGACGATGATCGGCGCGCCGACCACCGAGTACATGCCGCGCTCGCGCAGGCGCCGGGCGAGCTCGCCCTCGACGCCCGTGTAGTCGTCGACGCGCTGGGGCGTGCCGGCCCGGTGGATCATCCCGGTGACCGTCTGCGGGTCGACCGGGATGCGCTCGCCGAGGGGAAGGTGGGCGCGCCGTGGGCGGACCAGGCGCAGGCGGACGGGGTCGCTGTCCTCGGTCATTCCCTGCGTCGAAGGTAGCACCGCACCCCCTGGCGTGAAGCCCGCAGCGGCTTAGGATCCGCGCAACGCCCGCCCGGGGCCCGGGGGCGCGCTCGCTTAGGATGCTCGTGTGACGTCCGAAGCTCCCGCGCCCACCGAGGAAGAGCTCGCCCGCCTGTTCGACACGGTCGTCGGCACCGTCGTGCTGCGCGTCGGCGACCTGGAGACGCAGCGGCGCTTCTACGAGCGCGCCCTCGGCCTGGCCTCGAGCGAGGCGGGGGACGGCGTCGTGGAGCTCTCAGACGCCGAGGGGCGCGTGCTCATGCGGCTCGACGCGACCCGCTCGGCCGGCGCCGCGCCCGCGCCCTTCCTGCGCACGGGGCTCTACCACACGGCCTTCCGCTTCCCCGACCGCGCCGCGCTCGGGGCGGCGACCAAGCGCGCGTACGAGGCGCGCGCGATCTTCCAGGGCGCCTCGGACCACGGGGTCTCGGAGGCGGTCTACCTGCAGGACGCCGAAGGCAACGGGATCGAGATCTACCGCGACCGCCCCTACGAGGAGTGGCCGCCGGGCGAGCCGGGCAAGGTCGGGATGTTCACGGCGCCGCTCGACGTCGCGGCGCTCGTGCGCGACTCGGCGGACACCCCGGAGGTCGCCCGCTGCGACGTCGGCCACATCCACCTGATGGTCTCCGACATCGAGCGGACGATGGCCTTCTACACGGAGGTCGTGGGCCTCGACGAGCGCCAGCGCTTCGGCCCGGCCGCCGGGTTCCTCGCCGAGGGGCTCTACCACCACCACGTCGGCGCCAACACCTGGCACAGCCGCGGTGCCTCGGCGCCGCCCGAGACCGAGCCGGGCCTGGACGGCTACGAGCTGCGCCTGCGCTCGCCCGAGCGCGTCGAGGCGGCTGCCGAGCGGCTCGAGGCGGCCGGCGTCGAGCTCGAGCGCCAGAACGGCGCGATCACCTTCCGCGACCCGGACTCGATCCGGGTCACGCTGAGCACGCGGGCCTAGCGGCGCCCGGCATCACCGGCAGCGCCCCGCGGGACGTTCAGCCCTGGTGTTCGAAGTTTCGACGACCACGGCTGAACGTTCGCGCGGCCGCTCCGCTCGTTCAGTCCTAGTAGTCGAAAAACGACGACCAGGGCTGAACGTGGGGGTGGGGCTGGCGGTGCCCGCCGGGGTTCAGCCGTGGTGTCGGGACGTCGCGCCCGCGCCGGTGTTCAGGGGGTGGTGGCACGCGGCCTCCTGGCGGGGGCGGTGCTCCTCGAGCCGGGGCTCGAGTTCCGAGCAGATGTCGGTCGCGTACGGGCAGCGGGTGTGGAAGCGGCACGCCTCGGGCGGGTTTGCGGGGGAGGGGACGTCGCCCTCGAGGACCCGGCGCTCGCGGCTTGCGTTGGCCCGCGGGTCGGGGATCGGCACCGCCGAGAGCAGCGTCTCGGTGTAGGGGTGGACCGGCCGCGAGCAGACCTCCTCGGAGGGCCCGATCTCCACGATCTTGCCTAGGTACATGACCGCGATCCGGTCGGCGATGTGCCGCACGACCCCGAGGTCGTGGGCGATGAACAGGTAGGTCAGGTTGAACTCGTCCTGCAGGTCCTCGAGCAGGTTGATGATCTGCGCCTGGATCGAGACGTCGAGCGCCGAGACCGGCTCGTCGGCGATGATCAGCTTCGGCCGCAGCGCGAGGGCGCGCGCGATCCCGATGCGCTGGCGCTGGCCGCCCGAGAACTCGTGCGGGAAGCGGTCGGCGTCCTTGGAGGAGAGGCCGACCAGCTCCAGCAGCTCGTCCACCCGCTTGTGCAGCTCGGCGCCGCGGGCGACCTTGTGCAGCGCGAGCGGCTCGCCCACGATCTGGCCCACGCGCTTGCGCGGGTTGAGCGACGCGTAGGGGTCCTGGAAGATGATCTGCATCTCGCGCCGCAGCGCGGTGAG
>PKER01000355.1 GCA_002919115.1 bacterium | reverse complement strand
CTCCGGCTCCCCGCCGGCGGTCCGAGGTGCGGCCGGCTGGGAGGGCTGGGGAGGCAGGCCCACGTCGGGGGGCAGGGGAGGAGGTTCGGACGATCCGGCCACGCCCACGAGCAGGGCGATCGCGGCCGGGGCGAGGCCGATCAGCGCGCCCAGGCGGGCCGCTGCTCGCCAGCTGATGACCGGTCGTCCACCCATGCGCGGACCACAACCCCGGCCCCCTTCGCGACGCCCCCCTGCGCGACGTCGCTATATTCATTCGCCGCTTTGGCGAAGCCTGCCCCCGAATACGAACTTGTCCTGATGCTCGACCCCGAGCTGCCCGACGATCGCCGCGATCAGATCGCGGTGGACGCGCGGCGGCGGATCGAGAATTCCGGCGAGCTCAAGCAGGAGCGCTCGTGGGGGCTGCGCAAGCTCGCCTACGAGATCAAGCAGCGGACCGAGGCCGACTACCGCTTCTTCCGCTTCGCGAACGGCGGCGATCTCCTCTCGGAGCTCAACCACAACCTGAAGATCGCCGACGGCGTCCTGCGCTTCCGGATCTTCAAGGTGGATCCCGACACTCCGGTGATCGACCCGCCGCCGCCCTTCTCGCTCGCGGCCACCTCCACGCGCGCCGGTGCGCGCCGCCGCGAGGACGAGCGCCCGCCCCGCGGCCCCGAACCCGCGGACTCCGAGGCGCAGGAGTCGGGCGAGCCCGAGGCTGCGGCCGCCGCGACCGGCGACGAGGCCTAGGGGCCTCCCCGTCAACGATCCCGCTATTTGGGGATTTCGCGTTCCCGCCCCCGTCAGAGGGGGAGAGTGGTGACCGACTCGTTCCTTAGACTCGGGCACCGAGCAAGCAATCTGTGAAAGGGCTGATCGATGGCCGCCTCAAACATCAACGTCGTAGTGATCACCGGAAACCTCACGCGCGATCCTGAGCTGCGCAGCACGCCGAGCGGCGGGTCCGTGTGCAAGCTGCGGGTGGCGGTGAACAGCCGCCGCCGGAACCCCCAGGGCGAGTGGGAGGACAAGCCGAACTACTTCGACGTCACCGTCTGGGGGGCCCAGGGCGAGAACTGCGCCACCTACCTGTCGAAGGGGCGCCCGGTCGCGATCGAGGGTCGCCTCGACTGGCGCGAGTGGGAGGCGCAGGACGGCACCAAGCGCCAGGCCGTGGAGATCATCGCCAACAGCGTCCAGTTCCTCGGCAGCCGCGACGGCGCCGCTCCGGGCGCCCAGGGTGGCGGTGGCTTCGCCGGCGGCTCGGACATCCCGGCGGACACGTCGGACTTCGAGTCCGCGTCGCCCGCGGGCGTCGGCGCCGCCGACGACGACATCCCGTTCTAGGGCAGGGCGACCCGGTCCCGCGCGGGCGCGGGCGGGTCTTCGAAAACACGTAGCTACAATGTCGCTTCGCGCCGCCGCCGGGCGGCGCGTGGCATGAGATGAGACAGACGCAGTCGACAACGAAGCGGAGCTGCAGCTGATGGCACGTCGCGCTCGAGGTGGATCGGGACGTCGCGCTCGCCGTGGTGAGCGGACGCGCCCGCGGAAGTACACGCGGATCACCGCCGAGTCGATCGATTACAAGGACCTGAACCTGCTGCGGCGCTTTATCTCCGACCGCGGCAAGATCCGCTCGCGGCGCGTCACCGGCCTCTCGCGCAAGCACCAGAAGGAGCTCGCGCTGGCGGTGAAGCGGGCTCGCGAGCTGGCGCTCCTGCCGTACGTCGGCGAGCGTTGATCCGGGACTGATGGCGCGTACGACTCAAGCGATCCTGCTGCAGGACGTCGAGAACCTCGGCTCCGCCGGGGACGCCGTCGAGGTCTCCGCCGGGTACCTGCGCAACTACCTGGTGCCCCGCAAGCTGGCTGAGCCGGCGACCAAGGGCGCCCTCGAAGAGGCCCTGCGCCGCCGCGAGGCCGCCGAGCGCGCCGCCCGCGAGGCGGAGGAGCGCGCCGAGGAGAACGCCGCGCTGCTGTCCCGCACGGTGCTCACGATCCAGCACCGCGCGGGCGAGGACGGCAAGCTCTTCGGCTCGGTCACGACCTCCGAGATCGCCGAGGCGATCCGCCAGGCGCGCGGCCTGAACATCGACCGCAAGAAGATCAACCTCGAGGAGCCGATCCGCGAGATCGGCACCTACATGATCGAGGTCGAGGTCGCGAGCGGCCACAAGGCGAAGGTCAAGACGATCGTCGCCGACGCGAGCTAGCCCTCCGGACCTCTACGCACCGCCTGACCCAGCGCGCGCCCGCGCGCCGCTTCCTCCCCGCACGCCCACGGGGCGTTCAGCCCACGTTGCCGGAAAGCGGCAAC
>PKER01000314.1 GCA_002919115.1 bacterium | reverse complement strand
GCCCCCTCGTACCGCAGCGACCCCGGCGTCTCCAGCTTCTCGCCGGTCTCGAGCAGCGTCTTGAGGCCCGAGAGCACCATCGGCCAGCCGCCGTAGAGCTGCTCGGGGGCGTCCTCGGGAAGGTCGCTGTGGGTGACGGTGAGGCGGCACGACCTGACGGGGCGGTCGCCCGCCCGCGCGAGCTCCGCCTCGTGGTGTCCGGGCTCGCCGACGCCGAGCGCGAACTCGGGGGTCACCGGCTCGATCTCCCAGGTCACCCTGGAGTAGCCCAGCTCCTTGACCTCGTCGGCCCACGTCGCCCGGTAGGTGTGCACGAGCCGGCGCGGCGGGTCGACCTCCAGGACCTCGCCGTCGGTGATCAGCAGCCCCGACGTGTGCCTGCACTCAAGCCGCGCCCCGGGCCTCCACTCCGAGGTGACGCCGACGCCGAACGCGTACCTCTCGCGCTGCCCGGAGTCGGTGATCGCCTCCCAGAGCCGCTCGGGCGTGGTGGCGATGTAGATCTCGAATACGCGTTCCATCGAACGGTCCTCCAGTCGGTCCTTGAGCCCGGTGAGCGCCTCGGCCCACGGCTCGGCGTACTTGCTCACCCAGCGGTTGTGGATCCGCTGGATCGGGACGGCGTTCAGGAAGTGCAGCTTCTCGCGCCCGCGGCGCTCGCTGACCACCAGGCCCGCCTCCTCCAGCACCCGCAGGTGCTTGGCGACCCCGAAGCGCGTCATCTCGAAGCGCTCCGCGAGCGCCCCGAGCGGCTGCCCGTCGCTCTCGAACAGCGCGTCGAGCAGCGCGCGCCTGGTGGGGTCGGCGAGGGCCTTGAAGACGTCGTCCATGGCACGACTATAGGTGACCAATTGGTCACATGTCAACCCGGCCAGTCCGAGAGACGGCGCGAACGGGCCGCGAACGCTCGCACTACGAACGCCCGTTAGATAACTTCCCGCGCCTAGTGCGAAGCCAGCCGCGACAGAACCGGGTCACGCCATGGGGCGAGTTGATTGCGGACCCGGCGCGCGGCGCGCTCATGGGGAACCGCGGCGTCCTGCACGACGACGAGGGCCGCATCGTCCGCAGCTACCAGATCGAGCGCTGGATCACCTGCCTGCTCGAGTACAAGGGCCGCCGCCGCGAGCTGATGCGCCCCGGCTACTACACCGAGCTCTTCTTCTGGGACGAGGCGACCGCGCTCGCCGCCGGCCACCGGCCGTGCGCGGAGTGCCGCCGCGAGCGCTTCGAGGAGTTCCAGGCCGCCTGGGTACTGGGCAACGGCGCCCGCAACGGCCTGCCGCTCGCGAGCGAGATCGACCGCGACCTGCACCGCGAGCGGCTCACCGACGACGGGTGTAAGCGCACCTTCGCGGCCACCCTCTCCGAGCTCCCCGACGGAGTCTTCGTCGTCCAGGGCGGCGAGGCCTGTCTGGTGTGGGAGGAGGAGCTCTGGCCCTGGACGCCGGGCGGCTACGGCGAGCCGGTCGAGCTCGATCCCCTCGCGCGCGTGCCCGTACTCACCCCCGAGCCCACGGTCGCGGTGATCGCCGCGGGCTACGTGCCGGAGGTGCGCCTGCCGCAGCGCGCCGCTGAACACCGGCACGCCGAACCCGAATACGCGGGTTAACCGAACCATCCGCGGGCGCCCGCGCGGCTAGGCTGCTTCGCTGGGTCCCATGAGCGAGCTCGCGATCGAAGCAACCGGCCTGCGCAAGGTCTACAGGGACGTGGAGGCGCTCCGCGGCGTCGATCTGCGGGTCGAGCGCGGGACCGTGCTCGGCGTCCTCGGCCCAAACGGCGCCGGCAAGACCACCGCCGTGCGCATCCTCACCACGCTGCTTCCGCCCGACGGCGGCACCGCCAACGTGATGGGCTACGACATCGAGCGCGACGCGAAGAAGGTGCGCGCGACGATCGGCCTCGCCGGCCAGTACGCGGCCGTCGACGAGAACCTCACCGGCTTTGAGAACCTCGAGATGGTCGGCCGCCTCTACCACCTCGGCAAGCAGCGCTCCCGAGAGCGCGCCACCGACCTGCTCGACCGCTTCGAGCTCGACGAGGCCGGCGATCGCCTGGTGCGCACCTACTCGGGCGGCATGCGCCGGCGGCTGGACTTGGCTGCGGCGTTGGTCGCCGACCCGCCGCTGATCTTCCTGGACGAGCCCACCACGGGTCTTGACCCGCGCAGCCGCAACAACCTCTGGCGCACGATCGAGGGGCTCGTCGCCGACGGCACGACCGTGCTGCTCACCACGCAGTACCTCGACGAGGCCGACTACCTGGCCGATCGGATCGTCGTGCTCGACCACGGCCAGGTGATCGCCGAGGGCACCGCCG
>PKER01000035.1 GCA_002919115.1 bacterium | reverse complement strand
TGCTCGCGCGCGCCGGGCGGCGGCCAGTCGTCGAACGTGCGCCACTCGCGCGCCCCGGTCACGTACACGCGCACCGGGGCGTCGTCGAGCATGCGCTCGTCGCCGAGCAGGTGCGCGCGCAGCCAGCCGATGCCCGCGCGCAGCGAGTAGCCGGTCATGGCGGGCGAGGTGTGGGTCCAGGGGCCGATGACGAGCTGGCGGCGGCGCGATGAGCCCAGCGCGCGGAAGTCCTCGAGCAGCCAGGGCAAGAAGATGTCGTAGAGGCCGCCGACGAGCTGCACCGGCGCCTCGATCTCGCCCAGCGCCGAGGAGTAGTCGCGGGTCTCCCAGCTCGGGCTGTCGGGCGCCATGTCCTCGAGCCACTCGGCGACCGGCACGTGCGCGGCGAACCCGAGCGCGCGCTCGTCGGCGATCGGCGTGCTCGCGTACAGGCGCGGCAGGCGGCGGCGCAGGCCGAGCGCGAGCAACAGCGGTGCGAGGCGGCGCTCCTGGACCTCCAGCAGGAGCATCCACGACATCGAGCTCGCGAGGCTCATGGAGCCCGAGCCGTAGGTCATCTCGCGCACGTCGGAGGCGGTCACCGACGGCGCGAGCGCGTCGAGCTCGTCCGCGATCGCCCACTGCGCGATCCCCAGGTAGCTGGGCCCGATCATCCCGACCGGCCCGCGGTGCCACGGCTGGGCGCGCAGCCAGCGCAGGGTGGCGAGACCGTCGGGGCGCTCGTTGAACGGGTCGAAGCGGCCCTGCGACCCGAACGTGCCGCGCACGCTCTGCACCACGGTCTGCAGGCCGCGCTCGGCGAGCAGCCTGCCGTAGAGGAAGCCGAAGGCGTTGTCGCGCCCGTACGGCGAGCGCACCAGGACGGTGGGGGAGGGCCCGTCGCCCGGCGGCGCGTAGCGCGTCGCGTACAGGACGACCCCGTCGTCCATCGGCACCTCGAGGCCGCGCTCGACGGTGATCTCGCGGGACTGGGGCGCCGGGAGGCGCAACAGCCGTCCTGCGATCTCGCTCAGCAGGTGCACCAGGGTCAGGATGGCACGGCGGACGCCCGAGCGCCCCGAAGCGCCCCACCGGCCCGAGTGAGGCGGATTTGTTCGATATAGCCGCACATATCCGCCTCACCTCGGGGTGTGAGGCGGATTCGTGCGGCATGGGCGAACAAATCCGCCTCTCATCCGCACCGCTGCAGCATGTGAGGCGGATAGGTCCCGCATGGCGGGAGGACCCCGCCCCGCCCGTGGAGTCGCGGCGCTGCGGGGCGGCGAGGGCGCCGGGGAACCGGCGCGCCGGAGGCGTGGCTCACCTAGCCTGACGGGCATCGTGCGGACCGGGGTTAGCCGCGTGGTGCGATGGGGTTGCGGGCTCGGGCTCGCGCTCGCGCTGGCGACGGCGCCTGCGTCGCCCGCAGCCGACTGGACGGCCCACCGCGTCCTGCACATCGCCCACCAGGGCGGCGAGGACGAGGCGCCGTCGAACACGATGTATGCGCTCGAGCGGGCGATGCGGCTCGGCGCGGACATGCTCGAGCTCGACGTGCACCTGACGGCCGACGGCGAGCTCGTCGTGATCCACGATTCCACCGTCGACCGGACGACGAACGGGTCGGGCAGCGTCTGGAACATGACCCTGCGGGAGGTCCAGGCGCTCGACGCCGCCCACAACTTCGTGCCGGGGGAGGGGCCGGTCGCCGGCAGACCCGCGTCCGACTACCCGTTCCGCGGCGTGCGCACGGGCGAGCGCCCGCCTCCGCCCGGCTTTCGCCCGCGGGACTTCCGGATTCCGACCCTGCGCGAGGTCATGGAGGCCTACCCGGACGTGCCCATCAACATCGAGATCAAGGGTCGCTCCGACCTGGATTTGCTCTCGTTCCAGCGCAACGCCGAGGCCCTCGCGCGGTTCCTCAACGGGTTCGGCAGGACCGAGGGCATCGTCGTCGCCTCGTTCAACGACCTCGCGCTCCTGCGCTTCCGGGATCTCGCCCCGCAGTTCGACCTGGCGCCGGGCATCGTGAACGTCGCGGGGTACAAGTTCGCGGGCATCTCGCTTCTGCCAGGCACGGCGGTCTTCCAGGTGCCGATCTCCTTCGAGGGCCTGCCGGTGACTGACCCGCCGTTCGTGGCGCGCGCCCACCGCAACGGTTTCGGCGTTCACGTCTGGACGATCAACGACCCCGCGACGATGCGGACGCTGCTCGACTGGGGCGTCGACGGGATCATGACCGCCGAGCCGGCCCGGCTGGAGCGGGTCCTGTGCGCCGACGGCGTGCCCCGCCCGCCCCGGCCGCGCACGTTCGCGGGGCGTCACTGCAGCCGGCGCGCGTCGA
>PKER01000199.1 GCA_002919115.1 bacterium | reverse complement strand
GCCCCGGTGCCGGTCGAGGTGGAGGTCGACGTCGCCGAGCGGCCCGCGCCGGTGGTGGAGACCACCGCCTACTTCGTTGTCGCGGAGGCGCTCACGAACGCGGCGAAGCACGCTCCGGGCGCGCGCGTGCACGTCGAGCTGAGCGCCCAGGGTGAGCTCCTGCGGGCGCGCATCGCGGACGACGGCCCCGGCGGCGCCGACCCGCGGGGCAGCGGACTCACCGGGCTGCGCCACCGCGTCGAGGCGCTCGACGGCAGGCTGCGGGTGATCAGCCCGCCCGGCATCGGCACGACGATCGAGCTGGAGCTGCCGTGCGCGTCGTGATCGTCGAGGACCAGGCGCTCCTGCGCGAGGGGCTGGTGGCGCTCCTGCGCGAGAACGACATCGAGGTCGTCGGCCAGGCCGAGGACGGCGACGGGCTGCTGCGCCTGTTCGCGGGCCACAAGCCGGACGCCGCGATCGTGGACGTCCGCCTGCCTCCGACCTTCACGGACGAGGGCCTGCGGGCGGCGATCGAGGCCCGCCGGCGGTTCCCCGACGTGGGGATCCTGATCCTCTCGCAGTACGTCGAGCCGGTCTACGCGTCGGAGCTGATGGCGAGCGGCGACGGCGAGGGCGGGGTGGGGTACCTGCTCAAGGAGCGGGTCGGCAACATCCCCGAGTTCATCGACGCGCTGCGGCGCGTGGCGGCGGGCGGCACGGCGCTCGACCGCGAGGTGGTCGCGCAGATGGTGGGGCGCAGGGAGAGCGGCGCCGGCGCGGCCCTCGCCGAGCTCACGCCGCGCGAGCGGGAGGTGCTGCAGCTCATGGCCGAGGGGCGCACGAACGCCGCCATCGCGCGCGAGCTCGTCGTCACGCTCGGCGCGGTGGAAAAGCACGTCTCGAGCATCTTCGGCAAGCTCGACCTGCCGGCGACGAGCGACGACCACCGGCGCGTGCTGGCGGTGCTCGCGTACCTGCGCGCCGAGGGGTGAGCGCCCGGGCGGGCTAGGCGATGCGGTCGATGTTCGCCCTGATCCACTCGGCGAGGAAGGGCTCGGCGATCACGTGGGCGCCGCGGTCGGCCGCGAGCACCTCGCGCTGCACCAGCGCGCGGGCCGCCTTCTGCATCGTCGCCGCCGAGGGGAGCCCGTGCTCGTTGCGGTAGTCGGCGCTGAAGGGGCGGCCGGGCTGCTCGCGGGCGAGCGCGGCGAGCAGGAGCCGCTGCGCCTTCGCGGAGCGCTCCCAAAGCAGCGTGAAGTGCGCGTGCTCGGCGCGCAGCACGGCGGCCAGCGCGCGCTCGAGCTCCTCGGGGCCGGCGGTTCCCCCCGTGGGCGTCTCCTCCCAGAGGAAGTAGGCGAGCTCCTGGGTGGCGTAGGGATGCCCGCCGGTGCGCTCGAGCAGCTCGGCGACGGTCGCATCGTCGACCGCCCGGCCGGTGTCGGCGAAGCGCTTGGCGATGAAGCGCGCGAAGGGGCGGGCCTCGATGCGGCCGAGTTCGATCGGCTTCGCAGAGCGCCAGAAGGGCTCGTTCTCGTCGTTGAAGATGCGCTCCATCACGTGGCGCTTGCTGCCCAGGTAGACGTGTGCGACCTCGGGCTGGGCCTGGAAGACGGCGCGCATCAGCTTGGGCAGCCCGGGGTCGATCTCCACGACCTCCTGAAACTCGTCGAGGACGAGCGCCACGCGGCGGCCGCGCCCGGCGCCGAGCTCGCCGGGCAGCTCGAGCAGGCGCTCCAGCGTCGCGTCGATGTCGGCGGGCCGGCGGCCCAGGCCGAAGCTGAACGTGAGCGAGCCGTCGATCGGGTCGACGTTCACGACCGGCTGGATGCGCAGCCCCCGGAACGGCGCGAGCGCGCGCTCGCGGGCGCGCTCGAGGGGGGAGGCGATGTTCTCGTAGATCGCGCCGGCGAGCTTCTCGGCGAGCTTCTGCTTGCTCGGCGTGGTCATCAGGTCGACGGCGGCGACGAGCACCTTGGCCCGGTGGAGGCGCGCCGCCGCGCGCCAGATCAGCGACGACTTCCCGTAGCGCCGCGGCGCGAAGATCACGACGTCCTGGCCGTTGCGGACGTCGGCGACGAGCTCGCGCAGCTCGGCCTCCCGGTCGGCGAACGCGTCGTCGAGCGCCAGGGCCCCGTAGCGAAACGGGTTCTCCGACGGGTTGATACCGCGCGGCATTATGCCGCTAAGCATACAACGGGGCCGGCGCCTTGATCACCGGCCCCGTTGCGCCCTACTGGAAGTACTGGGCGTTCTTGGCGATGTAGTCCTGCCACTCCGCCGGGACCTGGTCCTCGGGGAAGATCGCGTCCACCGGGCAGGCCTCGACGCACGCGTCGCAGTCGATGCACTC
>PKER01000359.1 GCA_002919115.1 bacterium | reverse complement strand
CGGAAGTCCGCGTTCGCGCTGCGGTGCGAGGTCCTACCAGCGGTCTTCACGTCCCGCCTGCTGAAGGAGATTGGGTGCAGATCGGCTGATGTCCGTCACGCCGCATCGGGGAGCTCCTCGGGATTCGCGGCCTGAAGCCGTAGCGGCGTGCGGCTGAGTCGCGCGCCGGCTCGTATGCGGTCGTGGACGAAGCGCTCGAAGGCCTCCCAGTCGCCGTTGATCTGGATGCACCGGAGCTGGACGACCGCCTGCGCGCGCTCCTTGATCCACCGCATGCCGCCGTGGTCGCAGCGGTGCGCGATGATGTGCTTGATGGCACCCTCGACGATGCCGGTCGAGATGACGAGGTCGCGACGACGCAGGGTGCCGTAGCGGATCTTGTCGACCCGCTTCTCGAGGTAGCGCCGTGCATCGTGCAGTCGCTGCCGGCGTCCCTTGTTGCCGGGACCCGTCGGTGCAATCGCGTCCCAGCGTCGCTGCATCTCGGCGAGCACGCTCTCGACGTCGTCCCGGAAGAGCGCCGCCTTCTGCTCGTCGACCCAGGCCTTCAGCTCGGCGCTGCCCTCCTTCAGGAAGGAGCCGCCCGCCTCCCAGAGCTTCTCGAAGACGTGGTAGCAGTCGACCGTGTGCATGGCCTCGGGGAAGTAGGCGGCGGCGAGGTCAGCGTAGTCGTTGTCGCCGTCGGTGAGGACCTGGACGAGGCGCCGGTTCTCGGGCGTGAAGCCGCGCTTGTTCGCCTCGCGCCGAGCGACCGCGAACCCATGACGCTTGGGACCGAACGACGCGTAGTGCCGCCGATTCACCGGCCCCTCGAGGCGCCGCCCGTTCCGGCGCAGCGTGTACATGACGACCATCGTCACCATCTTGCCGTTCTTCGCCTTGTCCCCCTTCTTGCGGCGGGGCTGCTTCGGATGACGCGCGCGCTTCTCGCGGCCGCGGTGCCGGGGCGAGCCGCTCTTGGGGCGGTGCGCGCGCTTTCGACGCCGTCGCAAGAGCTCGCGGTCCGTCGCCGTCGGCACGCACTTGCCGTCGATCTCGATGACCAGCACCTCCCCATCGTCTTCGGGCGCCGGCTGCAGCTCGAACCACGCCTCGGCGTGAGCACCGAGGCCGAGCATCGTTTGCTCGATCACCTCCGTGGAGGGGGCGTTCGGCACGAGCTCGCCGAGCACCTCACGCGCCGTCGCGTAGGACAGCTCCGTCGCGAGCCGCGCGGCTTGCACGAGCACGTTCCAGCTGAAGCGATCGCGCGTGAGGCCGAGCGAGAGGTCCAGCGGGTAGAATCCGCGTCGCTTGAAGGGCGCGACCTCGCGCATGTACGTGCGCCAGTAGCGCACTACGCCGAACAGCGTCGTCAGGTTGCGCGCGATCGGGGGCGCGGGCCGGAACGTGCGGCCGAACCACTCGAAGCGGCCGGCCTCGCGCTGGCTGATCACGTGCTGCTCGCGCAGGGCCAGGAACAGCACGACCAGCGCACGGCCCACGCCGAACACGACCTGGCGCAGCTCGCGCTCGAGCTCCCGGAACGACAGGTCGCCGTCGCTCCGCGCGCGCTCGTCGACGAGCCGGAGGGCGTGATCGAAGGCGCGCCGGGCGGCGGCACGGAGGTCGTCGAGGGTAGGCGGAGCGCCGTCGCACTCGCCGTTTCGCACGAGGCTGATCGGAGATATCGTGGGCATCGCGGGTGTCCGTGGTGGTGCTGGTGGGTGTTGCAACCCCAGGATCACCCGGATTCCCCGCGTTTTCAGCACCTCAGCTCAGGCCGCGGCTGGATCTGGCCGCGGCTGCACCCAGCGACACCGGCCGCTCGAGCAGGTGGGGCAAGGCGCGCGGCGCGATCCGCTCGTCGTAGGCGACGACGTCGCCCTTGGTCTTGCCGGCCTCGGGGAACACCACGCGATCGGCGTTCGTCACGCGGATCATCGATGCGCGAGCATACGACGCTCGCCCTCAGTAGCTCCGCGGCAGGCCGAGCGAGTGCTGCGCGATGAAGTTCAGGATCATCTCGCGGCTCACCGGCGCGATGTGCTGGAGGCGCGCCATGCCCCACATCGTGGCCAGGCCGTACTCGGTGGCCAGGCCGTTGCCGCCGTGGATCTGGATCGCCTGGTCGAGGGCCGCGATCGCCGCGTCGCCCGCCGCGAGGCGCGCCATGTTGGCGGCCTCGCCGGCGTCCTTGCCCGCGTCGTAGAGCCACGCGGCCTTCGCCGTCATGAGCCGCGCCAGCTCGAGCGAGAGCTTCGCCCGCGCGAGCGGGTGCGAAAGGCCCTGATGCGCGCCGATGGGCGCGCCCCACACCTTGCGCTCGTTGGCGTACGCGACGGCGCGGTCGAGCGCGG
>PKER01000135.1 GCA_002919115.1 bacterium | reverse complement strand
CGCCGCCACCGCCGCGGCCCAGCTCGCCCGCCTGCGCCCGCACCAGTGGGCGTTCCGGGTCGCGCCCGGCGAGGCCGCAGCCTGAACCGAGCCGAGGGCGTCCCGACCCGATACGTTCCCAGGCCGTGAGCGAACCCCGTCCCGCGTCCGCACAGTCGCGCAGCGCCCAGGCTTGGCGCGCCTACGCCCGCAACCGCCTGATCGAGTCGCGCCTCACCCCGAACGCGATCTCGATGACCGGCCTCGTGCTCAACGTGGTCGCGGCCGCGCTGATCGTCGCCGAGCACTTCGTGCTGGGCGGCGTCGCCTTCATCGTCGGCTCGATCATGGACACGCTCGACGGGCGCTACTCGCGGATGTCCGGCAAGGGCACGCTGTTCGGGGCGTTCCTCGACTCGACGCTGGACCGCATCGAGGAGGGCGTCGTGCTGACGGCGATCGCCTGGTACTTCGCGGACAACGGGGAGGCCCTGCCCGCGGCCGGCTGCGTGTTCGTCGTGCTCGGCTCCCTGATGGTGTCCTACGCGCGCGCCCGCGCTGAGGCGCTCGGCGTCGAGTGCAAGGTCGGCTGGGCCACGCGCCCGGTGCGCGTCGTGCTGCTCTCGATCGGCATCGTGTTCGCCGCCGGGGAGCTGGTCGGAGGGGTCGACTTGCTCGCCGCTTCCATCTACGCTATGGCGGCGCTGACTAGCATTACGGTCGCCCAGCGCGTCTGGCACGTTCGCCGCGAGCTACGCGCGCTGGAAACCTGAGTGTCCCCGCCTCAAACGGGTGGGGATGGAGGGGACAAGCCGGGTAACCGGGCCCCCAAGTCTCGTGTAACCGAGAACGACCGGGTGGCATAGTTAGCCGTCGCTACCCGCCTCAGGAGGATTTGACAAACATGAGTGAGAACGGTCACGCCACGAACGGCGCGGCTCGCAACGGCAATCGCGTCGACGACGGCAAGGTCCGGGTCGCGATCGTCGGTGTGGGCAACTGCGCCAACAGCTTCATCCAGGGTGTCGAGTACTACAAGAACGCCGACCCCTCGATGCAGGTGCCGGGCCTTATGCACGTCGATCTCGGCGGCTACCACGTCCGCGACATCGAGTTCGTAGCCGCCTTCGACATCGACGCTGAGAAGGTCGGCAAGGACCTCTCCGAGGCCATCTGGGCCGGTCAGAACGACACGATCAAGTTCGCCGACGTCCCGCACCTCGGCGTCGAGGTGCACCGCGGGATGACCCACGACGGCCTCGGCAAGTACCTCAAGGAGAAGATCAAGAAGGCGCCGGGCGAGACCGCGGACGTCGTCGGCATCCTCCAGGACACCAAGGCCGACGTCCTCGTCTGCTACCTGCCGGTCGGTTCCGAGCAGGCCACCAAGTGGTACGTCGAGCAGGCGCTCAAGGCCGGCGTCGGCTTCGTCAACTGCTTGCCGGTGTTCATCGCCCGCGAGGACTACTGGGACGAGCGCTTCCGCCAGGCCGGCCTGCCGATCATCGGCGACGACATCAAGTCGCAGGTCGGCGCGACCATCCTGCACCGCCAGCTCGCCCGGCTCTTCCACGACCGCGGCGTGCGGCTCGAGCGCACCTCGCAGCTCAACGTCGGCGGCAACATGGACTTCTACAACATGCTCGAGCGCGAGCGGCTCGCCTCGAAGAAGGAGTCCAAGACCAACGCCGTGACGTCGATCGCGGGCACGGAGCTCGCGCCGGACGACGTCTACATCGGCCCGTCCGACTACGTCGCCTGGCTCACGGACCGCAAGTGGGCGCACATCCGGCTCGAGGGCCGCGCCTTCGGCGACGTGCCGCTCAACGTCGAGCTCAAGCTCGAGGTCTGGGACTCGCCGAACTCGGCCGGCGTGGTGATCGACGCCGTGCGCATCATCAAGCTGGCGCTCAACAACGGCATCGCCGGTCAGCTCGACGGCCCGTCGAGCTACCTGATGAAGTCGCCGCACACGCAGCGGCCGGACGACGAGGCGCGCGAGCTCACCGAGGAGTTCATCCGCAAGTACGCGCGCAAGGCGCCCGGCGAGCGCGCCAAGGAGCTCGCCGCGGAGCTCGAAGCAGAGCGCTCGGCCTAGGCGCTCGCTTCAAGGCTGGTAGCTGGGAAGGGGCCCGCCCGCGTGGCGGGCCCCTCTTGTTTGGGCTTCGGTCGCCGGTCGCCGGTCGTCGGGCGCCCGTCGTCGGTCGCCGGCTCCTTGCTTCGGGGCCGTCCTGAGCATCCGCTGCGGTGGAGGAGGCTCGGTCGGTGCCTGAGCCTGCGTATCCTGCGGCGCGTGTCACCCGCCCGTGACGAGCGCCTGACGATCGCTCACGTGACCCCGATCCCGTGGGCGCAGCGCCACGAGGTCAACGACTTCGT
>PKER01000296.1 GCA_002919115.1 bacterium | reverse complement strand
GCGTCGCAGTTCGATCAGGTGTACATGCCGCCGAACTGACCGCCGGTCACGTTCAGCACCTGGCCGTGCACGTAGTTGGAGAGCTCGGAGCAGAGGAAGAGCACCGGCCCCGCCGCCTCCTCGGGCTGGGCGGGGCGCCCGAGCGGGATCAGCATCGCGGCCATCTGGCGCATCTGCTCGGGGATGCCGAGCTCGATCCGCTCCCCGTCGCGCTCGACCGTCTCACCCTGCTCCTTCGCCTGCGTGAGCCGCGTCTCGACGAACCCGAAGGCCACCGCGTTGACGTTGATCTTGAAGGCGCCCCACTCCTTGGCGAGCGTCTTGGTCATGCCGACGACGGCTGACTTTGCGGCCGAGTAGTTGATCTGGCCGGCGTTGCCCATCGTCCCCGAGATCGACGAGACGTTCACGATCTTGCGGAAGACCTCGCGGCCCTCGGCCTTCTCGGCCTTCGCCGCCTCGCGCCAGTGGGGCGCGAGCGCGCGGATCAGGCGGAACGGGGCGACGGTGTGGATGTCGAGCATCGCCTGGAACTGCTCGTCGCTCATCTTGTGGACGACGCCGTCCCAGGTGTAGCCGGCGTTGTTGACCAGGATGTCGACCGACCCGAACTCGTCCATCGCCTTGCGCACGAGCTGGTCCGGGACCTCGGGGTCGGTGAGGTCGCCGGCGAACACCGCGGTCTCGCCCTGGATCTCGCTCGCCGCCTGCTCGGCGACGTCGCCGTCGATGTCGTTGATGAGGACGCGCGCGCCCTCGCGCGCGAACAGCTCGGCAGTGGCGCGTCCGATCCCGCGCGCGGAGCCGGTGATGATCGCGTTCTTGCCGTCGAGAAGTCCCATCTCGTGCCCCTTCCTTTCCGCAGTCCTGACTTTCGGCGCCCGCGGGCGCCCGCGCAAGCTATTCGAAACCGCCGGGGCGCGGGGCGGTCGGAGGCGGGATCCTAGAGCCCCAGCCGCTTGCCGAGGATCTCGCGCATGATCTCGTCGGTCCCGCCCCCGATCGGGCCGAGCCGCAGGTCGCGCAGCGCGCGCTCGATCCCGTACTCGCGCATGTAGCCGTAGCCGCCGTGGATCTGCAGGCAGATGTCGGCGGCGTCGACGGCCGCGCGCTGCGTGTAGAGCTTCGCCTTCGTCACCTCGTCGAGCCCGGCGGTGATCGCGGGGTGGGCCCAGTCGCCGGCGGCGATCGCCTTCCTGCGCTCGGCCTCCGGCCGCACGAACTCGCGTAGCGCGTGGTAGGCGAGGGCGCGCGAGGTCTCGAGCTTGAGCCCGACCTCGGCGAGCTGGTGGCGGATCGCCTGGAAGCGCCCGATGGGCCGCCCGAACGCCTCGCGCTCGCGGGCATAGGCCAGCGTCCGCTCCAGCAGGTTGCGCATCGCGCCCACCGCGCCGAGCGCCATCAGCAGGCGCTCCCATTGGAAGTTGGCCATGATCAGATAGAAGCCGCCGTGCTCGGGGCCGAGCAGGTTCTCGGCCGGCACCACGACGTCGGTGAAGGACAGCTCGGCCGTGTCGGAGGAGCGCCAGCCGAGCTTCTCGAGCTTGCGGGTCACCTCGTAGCCCGGCATGTCGCGTTCCAGGATCAGGAACGAGATGCCCCCGTGGCCGCCCTCGGGCTTCGTGCGGCAGGCGCAGACCAGGAAATCGGCGCGCGCGCCGTTGGTGATGAACGTCTTCGAGCCGTTCACGACGTGGACGTCGCCGTGGCGCTCCGCGCGGGTGCGGATCGCCGCCACGTCGGAGCCCGCCCCGGGCTCGGTGATCCCGAGCGCGCCGATCTTGCGGCCCGCGATCGCCGGCCGCAGGAAGCGCTCGTGCTGCTCCGGGGTGCCGAAGCGGAAGACCGGGGGCGTCGCGATGCCCGTGTGCGCGCCGAGCCCCGCGCCCACGCCGCCGCCGGCGCCGGCCGCGGCGATCTCCTCCGCCCAGACCGCGTCGTGGACGTAGTCGCCGCCCTGCCCGCCCAGCTCCTCCGGGTACTTGAGGCCGAGGAAGCCGAGCTCGCCGGCCCGCTCGTAGAGCGACCGCGGGAACTCGCCCGCCTCGTCCCACTCGTCCACGTGGGGGGCGATCTCCGCCTCCACCCACCGCCTGATCGTGGCGCGCAGCTCCTCGTGCTCGTCGGTGAACGGCGGGAGCAGGGCGCGCTCGCCGGCGTCCTTGATCACCGTGGCGGTCATGCCCTCGCATCCTTGCAGGCGCGAGGTTCAGGCACCGCACCGACGCGGGTAATGTCGCCGCGAGACGACCCCTGAAGGCCAGATGGGAACGCGCAGAGCCCGGGTGAGCCGGCGCTGGGCCGCGATGGCGTGCGTCGCGATCGCCGTGGCCGCGTGCGGCGACGGCGACGGTGACGGCGGGCCCGGCG
>PKER01000171.1 GCA_002919115.1 bacterium | reverse complement strand
ACCGCGAGCTGCTGGCGCTCGACGAGGCCGAAGCCGCCGTCGCGCAGCGCGAGGAACCCGATGATCGCGATCGGCAGGCCCGCGGCGAGGGCCGCGCGCACCTGCCCGTCGGTTTCGGCCCCCTCGCCCGTGTGCATGGCGGTTTTATCTCACGCCGGGCGCGGGTACGTCGCATCTGCCCTCCGGCGCGGTTATAGTGATGGCGCCCGGTTAGGGCATACGGGACGGGCAAAAAGCGAATACAAGGATTGTTTCTATGACTCGGGGTCCAGGGGTCCTTAGTTTCCGCGTTGTTGTCGCGTTCGCCGTCGCTGCGCTGGTCGGCGCCCTGGCGATCGCGCTCCCGCTCGCGTCCGACGCGCAGGCGCAGTCGCTGCCGCCGATCTGCCAGCAGTACCCGAACCTCCCCGAGTGCGACACGTCCCCCGACGAGGACGACAACCCCACGCCGCCTGACGACGAGGAGTCGCCGGATCAGGCCGGCCCCGTTCCGCCGGGCAGCGGCCCCACCGGCAAGGCCGGTGCCGCCGGCAAGCTGCCGTTCACGGGCTACCCGCTGACCGGCGCGCTGCTCGCCTTCCTGATCCTGCTCGCCGCGGGCCTCGCGCTGCGTGCCTATCTCGCGACGCGCGACCGCCTGGCGAGTCACGGGATCCAGCGCCCGTAGGGCCCGCGCCGCGGCCCCGCCCGCGCAGGGGCCGATCCCGGCGGCCCCGCGGCCGACGGTTGTCGGTTGCGCCCCCGAACGGGCGGGTCTAGGCTTGCCCGGTCCGGGAACCCAAGGCACGCGCTCGCCTTCCCCCGGACAGGGACGAACGACGAACGAGGGGTTGGTGGAGCTTGCCCGAAGAGCGCATCACGGATAGCCCGGTTCCGACGGGAGGCGGTTCGATCGCAACCGGCGTGGAGCGCGTCGGGGTCGGCGGCGGGCTCACCTCGCTGATCGCGCAGCCCGGGCTCGCGCACCACTCCCAGCCCTGGTACGGCGGCGCCGTCATCCAGCGCCGCGAGACCATCTTCCGGCGACTCCTGGGCGTCTCCGACGCGCTGGCCCTGTCGCTGGCCATCGCGATCGGCGCCCTGCTCTTCGGCGGCGACACGGTAGCTCCGGGGGCGATCGCGGCGCCGCTGCTGCTGATCCTGATCGCGAAGGCGATGGGCCTCTACGACCGCGACGCCCACCTCCTCCACAAGACCACGCTCGACGAGGTCCCCCGCCTCCTCGGCCTGAGCACGGGCGCCGTGCTGTTGATCTGGCTGGCGGACGGCCTCGTGGTCGCCGGCGAGTTCGACCGCCCGCAGGCCGTGGTCACGTGGGCCGTGCTGTTCACGGGCCTGATCGGCCTGCGCGCCCTGGCGCGCTTCCTCGCGCTGCGCTCCACGCCGATCGAGCGGTGCCTCTTCGTCGGCGACGAGCGCAGCGCCGAGGAGTTCCGCGAGAAGCTCGCCACCAGCCACGCCGTGCGCGCCGAGCTCGTCGGCTGGCTGCCCACGTCCGCGGAGCCAACCCCCGAGGAGGAGGCGCTCCTCCCCGACCGCGTCCGCAACCTGATCGCGCAGCGGGACGTGCACCGCGTCGTCCTCGGCCCCGGCCCGGGCACCCGCGAGTCGCTGCTCGACGCGATCCGGCGCATCCAGGGCCACCAGGTGCGCGTGAGCGTGCTTCCCGACGTCTCGCGCGTCGTCAACTCGTCGGTCGAGCTCGACCGCCTGAACGGGATCACGCTGCTCGGCCTGCGGCGCTTCGACATGACGCTCTCGTCGCGCCTCATCAAGCGCTCGTTCGACATCGCGGGCTCGGCGCTCGGGCTCACCCTGACCGCGCCGCTCCTCGCCGTGACCGCTATCGCGATCAAGCTGGACACCCCCGGCCCGGTGCTCTTCCGGCAGCGGCGCGCGGGGCGCCACGGCGAGCCCTTCGAGATGCTCAAGTTCCGCAGCATGGTCGACGGCGCCGACGAGCAGAAGGAGGCGCTGCGCCACCTGAACGAGGCGGACGGCGTCTTCAAGATCGCCGACGACCCGCGCATCACGCGGGTGGGCAAGGTGATCCGGGCGCTACACATCGACGAGCTGCCCCAGCTCGTGAACGTGCTGCGCGGCGAGATGAGCCTCGTCGGGCCGCGCCCCCTGCCGCTCGACGAGGACAGGCGCATCCAGGGCTGGCACCGGCGCCGCCTCGACCTGCGCCCCGGGATCACCGGCCCGTGGCAGGTGCTCGGCTCCGCGCGCATCCCGGTGCGCGAGATGGTCAAGCTCGACTACCAGTACGTCGCGCACTGGTCGCTGTGGAACGACATCCGGATCCTGCTGCTCACCGTCGGCCACGTCGCGCGCCGGCGGGGCCAGTAGACCGCTAGCTGTCCTGCCCACGGACGTTGTGAACGCGGCTGATCGGCGGCCGGTCCCCGAGGGA
>PKER01000289.1 GCA_002919115.1 bacterium | reverse complement strand
CGCGCTCGGCGCGGATCTCCGCGGCGAGCTCGGCGATCGAGCGCGTCGGCAGCTCGTCGTCGGCGGCCAGCGACGCCTCGAGCATCGCCCTGAGCGTCGCGACCTCGCGCCGGGTCGCGCGCCGCGGGCGCTTGGCGTTCGTGTAGGCGTCCCAGGCCCGCGCGAAGCTCGCCACGCTCGTGCGCCCGCCGTTGCGGTGGGCGGCGAGCATCGGGCAGACGCCCCCGGACCGCGGGTCGACGTAGGCGCCGACGATGATGCGGTTGGTCGCAAGGCCGCGCAGCATCGCCTCCTTCGTGCGCCGCGGGAGCGCGTCGACCGCGCGCCGCAGG
This sequence comes from bacterium, assembly GCA_002919115.1. Classification (GTDB taxonomy): domain Bacteria; phylum Actinomycetota; class Thermoleophilia; order Solirubrobacterales; family 70-9; genus RSA11. The sequence continues at coordinate 2,085 of PKER01000289.1, read as the reverse complement.
CGCTCCGCCGATCGCCTCTGCCTTCGCATGGCTTCACGGATACCCCGCCGGCCGCGGCCGCGCCAGCGCGAACGCGCCGCCGGCATGGGATGTTGCATTCACGATGCCCGAGCTGAGGTTCCTCGTCGCGGCGTTCGGCGACCCCGGGCACGCCTACCCGGCGCTCGCCCTCGCCCGCGCGCTGCGGGCGCGCGGGCACCACGTCGAGTTCGAGAGCTGGAAGCGGTGGCGCGAGGCCGCCGAGGAGGAGGGCCTGCGCTTCCACCCCGCCGAGGGCTACCGCGTGTTCGACACGGGCGCGGCCGACGGGCCGTCGGCGGGCGACGCCGCGGTCGCCCTGCGCCCGCTGATCGCCGACCTGCGCCCCCACGCGGTCGTCAACGACATCCTCACCCTCGCGCCCGCGCTCGCCGCCGAGGCGGAGGGCGCGCCGTGGGCCACCCTCATCCCCCACGTCTTCCCCGAGCACGCCCCCGGCCTGCCGTTCTTCGCGTTCGGCGGCGCGCGCCTGCCGCGCACGTTCGTGGGCCGGGCGCTGTGGACCGCGCTCACCCCCCTGCTCCACGCCGGCCTGCGCCAGGGCAGGCGCGAGCTCAACGGCGAGCGGGCGAAGGTCGGCCTGCCGCCGATCCGCCACCTGCACGGCGGCACGAGCCGCGAGCTCGCCCTCGTCGCGACCTACCCGCAGCTCGAGTACCCGCGGCGCTGGCCCGCCCACGTCCACGTCACCGGCCCGATGGACTACGAGCGCCCCTACCCCGACGTCGAGCTGCCCCCGGGCGAGGGGCCGCTCGTGCTCGTCGCGCCCTCGACCGCGCAGGACCCCGAGTCGCGCCTCGTCCGCGTCGCCCTGCGCGCGCTCGCCGAGGAGCCCGTGCGCGTCCTCGCCACCACCAACGGCCACGCCCCCGAAGAGCCGATCGACGTGCCGGGCAACGCGGTGCTCTACGACTGGGTCCGCTACTCGCAGGTGATGGCCGCCGCCGACCTCGTGATCTGCCACGGCGGGCACGGCACGGTCGCGCGCGCCCTCGGGCTGGGCACCCCGGTCCTCTGCGTGCCCGCGGTCGGCGACATGGCCGAGAACGCAGCGCGCGTCGCCTGGGCGGGCGCGGGCGTCTCGCTCCCCTGGCGCCTGCTCGCCGAGCGCTCGCTGCGGGTCGCCGTGCGGCGGATGCTCTCCGACCCCTCCTTCGCGCGGCGCGCGGGCGAGATCGCGGCCTGGGCGCGCACGCACGACGGGGCCGCGCGCGGCGCGGAGCTGGTCGAGGCCTTCGCGCTGGCGCGCGCCTAGCCGATTCGTCCACCCCCAAACGCAACGTTCAGCCCTGGTCGTCGTTTTTCGCACACCAGGGCTGAACGTCCCGGTGGGGCGGCGGTTCGTTCAGCCGTGGCCTTCGTTTTTCGACGACCAGGGCTGAACGTGAAAAAGGCCGGGGTCGGCCCGGCCTCTCGAGGAGCTCCGGGGGTGGGACTCGAACCCACAACCCTTCGGTTAACAGCCGAATGCTCTGCCGATTGAGCTACCCCGGATCGGATTGTGCTGGCTCGCCCCGAAGTATCGGGTAAGCGCGAGGCCCGAGTCTACGATACGCGCCGCACGGATCGCTTCCTCCCCCTCCCCGGGCGCGGTCCCTAGGCGCCCGCGCCGCCCGCGCGAGGGGCGCCCACCCCCTGCGCAAGCCGCTGCACGAGCTCGGTGCGCTTGCGGTGCAGCTCCACCGGGACCTCGTCGGCGTGCGCCTCGATCTCGCGCTCGAGCGCGGCCAGCTCGAGCCTCAGGAACGCGTCCTCGAGCGCCTCGGGGCTCGCGGGCTCGCGCTCGGCGATCATCGTGAGCCGCGTGACCAGGGCGAGCAGCTCCTCGTCGTCGTGGCCGAGGCCGGCCGTGGGGTTCTCCAGGTGGAGCAGAAGCCACTCGCGCGCGCGCCGCGCGAGGTCCGAGGAGAGGTGCTCGGGCCGCAGCCGCTCGAGGTACTCGCGCCCGAACGCAGGGGCCGCGATGCACATGCCGAGCAGCGCCTGCTCGCGGCGCTCCTGGGCGCTGAGCGCGGCGGGTGCCCGCGCCGGGCCGCCGTCCCCGTC
>PKER01000168.1 GCA_002919115.1 bacterium | reverse complement strand
GCATCGAGGACGCCGGCGAGGGCACGCCGCCGATCGCCGGGATCGTCGACGCGCTCCTGGGCGACGAGGAGGGCATGGGCGTGTTCCTGGCGGGGCTGATGCTCGCGTCGCTGCTCGCCGCGATCGCGTTCGCGGCGCAACGCCGCGGCGCCCACCGCTGACGTTCAGCCCTGGTTGCCGGAGAACGGGAACGTGGGCTGAACGCGCTGCCGGGCCCGCGGAGCGTTCAGCCGTGGTTGCCGGAAACCGGCATCGTGGGCTGAAACCGGGCGCGGAGCGTGGGCGCGCGCGGGTCGCTTAGAATTTTCGCCGCCGTTCACGCAAAAGGTGCCCGATCGGGTTGCGTTTGTCCCGGTCGATCATTAGGGTGCGAGCGGTCGCCAACTGTCATCCGGGGATGGAGGAGATGCTGCTTCGATGAGAAAGTTCGTCGCTCTCGCTTGTATGGGACTGATCGCCTCGGTGTGGATCGCCACCGCCAACGCAGCGGTGACGCCGATCCCGCCGAACCAGTTCTCGTACTACGAGTGCGAGGCGATCGTCCTGAACGGCGTCGGCTTCCAGGGCGACGACGACCACGACGTCATCAACGGCACACCGGACAACGACCTCCTGCGCGGTGGCGGCGGCGCCGACACGATCACCGGTGACGACGGCGACGACTGCATCGACGGCGAGGGCGGCAGCGACCTGATCGACGCCGGGCCCGGCAACGACTTCGCCCGCGGCGGCGGCGGCCTCGACGTCATCCTCGGCGGCGCAGGCGACGACCTGCTGCTCGGCGACGGCGGCGACGACGTCATCCAGGGCGACGCCGGCGACGACCGGATCGACGGCGGCGCGGGCAACGACGAGCTCGACGGCGGCGACGGCAACGACACCGTCGCCGGCGGCGACGGCGACGACGTGATCAACGGCGGCAAGGGCGCCGACGACCTCCAGGGCAACGCCGGCAACGACAACATCAACGGCGGGGCCGGCGCTGACCGCATCCACGGCGGCCCGGGCAACGACGCCTTGAAGGGCGGCGCGGGCAAGGACCGCATCAACGGCGGCGGCGGCAACGACAGGATCAACGGCGGCGCGGGCAACGACATCCTGCGCGGCCGCGCCGGCAACGACCGGATCAACGGCGGCAAGGGCAGGGACCGCATCGCCGGCGGCCAGGGCAACGACCGCATCAAGGCCGACGACGGCCAGCGTGACCGCATCCACTGCGGCGCGGGCCGCGACGTCGCCATCGTCGACAAGAAGGACTTCACCCGTGCCTGCGAGCGGGTGATCATCAAGGGCAAGAAGAAGAAGAAGAAGTAGGCCGCTTTACCGGACGGGGCGGCCCCACAGCGAGGCGGAAAGGTGCAGGGATGCACGGTGGCCAGTCCCCGGGCGCTGCGGCGCGTGGCCCGGTCGACATACTCGGAGTCCACGTAACGCCGCTCACGCGGGCGCAGCTTCTCGATCGCGTCTGCGAGTGGGCGCGCACGGGGACGCGCCGCTACGTCACGTTCACGAGCGTGCACGGGGTCATGGAGGCCCAGCGGCACGCCGACGTGAAGGCGGCCCACAACTCGGTGAGCGCCGTGGTCGTGCCCGACGGCATGCCGCTCGTGTGGGCGGCCCGCAGGGCGGGCGCGAGCGGGGCCGAGCGCCTGTACGGCCCCGACACCATGCTCGCGATCCTCGAGCGCGCGGCCGAGGAGGGGCTGAGCAGCTTCTTCTACGGCGGGGCCCCGGGCGTCGCCGACCTGCTGGCGGAGCGCCTCGGCGAGCGCTTCCCCGGGCTGCGCGTCGCGGGCACCTACACGCCGCCCTTCCGCGAGCTCACCCAGGCCGAGCGGGAGGAGGTGCTGGAGAGGATCGACGCGAGCGGCGCCGACCTCGTCTGGGTGGGGATCTCGACCCCCAAGCAGGAGCGCTGGATGGCCGCCCACCTGCACCTGCTCGAGCGCCCCTGCGTGATGTTCGGGGTGGGCGCCGCCTTCGACATCCACGCCGGGGTCCAGCGCGACGCGCCGGAGTGGGTCAAGGAGACCGGCTTCCAGTGGCTCTACCGGTTGTTCCGCGAGCCGCGTCGCCTGTGGCGGCGGTACCTGCGGAACCCCCCGGCCTTCGTCTGGGCGATCGCGCGCAGGCCCCCGCGCCTGCTCGATCGGCCCGAAGCCGGCACGGCTGGCGCGGCGGCTCCGCTGCGGGGCGATGCGCTCGCCGACTGAGCAGGCCGCGGACTCGCCCGAGCGCCAGGCGGCGGCCGAGCGCCTGCCGCGCCGCAACTGGATGGCCCGGCGCCACCCGCGCCTGGGGTCGGCGCACCTCGGCTACACGTTCAGGCGCCTCCTGCTCGCCGCCGACGTCATCGCGATCGCGCTCGCGGCGGGCGCCACGGCGCTCGTCGTCCGCGGCGCGCAGGCCGCCCCGGACGCCTCCTGGTGGGTCCTGGTGGCTGCATCCGTGCCCGTCTGGGTGACCGTCGCGCACGCGCTCG
>PKER01000001.1 GCA_002919115.1 bacterium | reverse complement strand
GGCCCGCTTCGCGCGGAAGCGCGCGAGGTCGACCGCCGCGTTGCGCTGGACCCGCCCGCGCACGAGCGGCGTGCCGCCCAGAACGAGCCCGATCGGGCCGAGCGCCTGCCGCGACCAGGCCCAGAAGCTGAAGTCGTCGCGCTGGCGCGCGATCAGGCCGTCCTCCGAGAAGCGGAAGTCCGAGCGGACCCGGTTCGTCACCGCGCGGCCGGTCGGCCCGAAGGTGTACCGCGCGATCCAGATCGCGGCCCCCGCCTCGGCGTCGGCCTTCACCTCCGGGACCTCAACGCGCAGGTCCGTGGCGCGCTCGGTGAGCATCCTCCACATGTCGCCGACCTGCCCGCCGCGCAGCGCCGGGAAGACGGGGTCCGAGAACTCGGCGTCCGGCGCGTACAGCGCCGCCATCGCCTCCCCGTCGTGGCGGTCGAGCGCCTCATACAGGCGCCGGATCGTCCGTTCGTTGCGATCAGCGTCCCCCGCGCTCACTGCCGCGGGAGGTTACCCCCAACCGGGACCGCCGACCGTGCGATTCCGCTGCCACGAGCGACGCGTTCGCACGGTCGGCGGAAGGGAACGCCTACTTGGGCCGCGGGACCCGCAGGACCTTGCTCTTCGCGCCCTTGCATTTGGGCGTCGCCGGGGCCTTCGCGTAGTAGCGGCCCGGCTTCAGGCCGGGGTTCCCGATCGACCACGTGTAGCGGTTGCCGTTCTTCGAAGCGGTGTCGGAGGCGATGCGCTTGTCCTTGCCCGGGCGCACCTTGAAGACGACCACCTTGCGGTTCTTGGCGCACTTCGCGGGCTTGTTGCTCTTCACGTACCCGTACACGTCGCCGGGGCCGTTGATCGTGACCTTCGTCGACGCCTTGCCGCCCGCGCCCGCGCTGGGCGCCGTGGCAAGTGCAAGGGCCGCGGCCGCCATCAGCGCCGCCATCGCAAGCCTGCTGCTCATAGGGGTTCCTCCGTGTTCGGCGCGCCATGCCGGCGCGTTGGGCCGAACCACGCTAACCGCCGGCCGGGGGGCGATCAAGGGGTGTTTCCAACCGTGCCGGCGGCGGTGCGGCCTCAGCCGGCGAAGCAGCCGCGGACGCTGCGCCGCAGGGCCGACTCGGCCTCGGCGGGGTCCATCCGCCCGGCCGCGACCTCGTCGGCCGCCGCGTGCATGAGGGCCAGGAACGAGACCGCGAGCCACTCGGGGGGCACGTCCCGGTCGAACGCGCCCTCCCGCTGCCCGCGGCTCGCGAAGCGGGCGAGCCGCTCGAGGATCGGCGCGTGGAAGGCGCGCACGTCGCGCGCGCTCGCCCCCACGACGCCCGCGAGCGCGTCCAGGACGCGGGCGTGCTGCGCGACCGTGCGCCACCACGCCGAGGCCAGCCGATCGAGGGCCTCCAGCGGCTCTCCCTCATCCGGCCGCGCGGAGTCGATCGCCCCGATCGCCTCGTCCCTGGCCCTGCTCGCGACCGCCTCCAGCAGCGCCTCGCGCGACTCGTAGTGCGCGTACACCGTCTGGCGCGCGACCCCGGCGTGGCGCGCGATCTCGCCGACGCTCGCGTCCGGGCGCGCGGCGAGCACCTCCACCGCCGCGTCCAGGATCGCGGGGGCGATGCCCGACGGGCCGAGCGAGTCCCACCAGTCCGATTCGATCCGCAGGTCGAGGAACTCGCCTCGCTCGTCCACGGTGCACGTGACCGTGCCGGTGAGGTCGCTCGCGTCCACCTTCCCCAGGTCGACCGATTGATCCGGTACGGGGTGCGCCAGCGACTCCTGTAGCCGTTCAACGTGGTCCTCGACCTCGCCGATCCAGCGATCGTCCCGGTTTGCGGTACGGGAAATCTGTAACACGCTCCCCCCAGGTCCGTACGGCCTGTTCGGCCCGGTGGCCGCCAGCGCCGGACACGAAGCATAACTGCGTAGCGTGTCCGCCGGTTGTCCGATCCGCGACCGTGTGGACGACCCGCGGGCCCACGCTGGTGGGACCCTGAACTCAGATCCACAACCAAAAATATCTATCTATTCAAAGAAATCGTGCCAAGGTGGCCGAGGACGGTCAGCTTCTCGAACTCGGAGGACGACTCGGGCTGCGAGGACGACGCCAGCTGGAGGGCGACTCCGGCTGTGAGGGTGAACTGTCGGATCGGCCGGAGCCGTTCGTCGGACCGGTGACTGCCCGACGCCAGGCGGACGTCTCGGCGACATCAGAGCGGACGTCCCGGCCGTACGCTTGAGTGCCGGCTCGCTACGGTGCGTGAGTCATACTCGATCCATCGCCGCAGATCGCGGTAAACGTCCTGGGCGCAGCTGGCTGTACTCGGATGTCGACGTCAGCATCCCGAGGAAGGACGCAGCACATGGCCGATCCGATCGTGCTGGGGGTCGTGGTGGTGGGCGCCCGGTTGGCGTACGCGCTGGTGGAACTGTGGACCGCGCCGGTGCGGACCCGGGCGGAGGCCGACGCCGTGGCCACGCTGCTGCGGGCGGCGGGACCGGG
>PKER01000302.1 GCA_002919115.1 bacterium | reverse complement strand
GGCCCCGCGCGGGGGGGGGGGGGGGGGGGCGGCCCGCGGGCCGCCCCCCCCCCCGCCCCGCCCCCCCCCCCGCCAGCACCGCGTCAGGGCCCGGGGTCGCGCCGAGGAAGCGAACCGCGTCGCCGAGCTCGAGGCTCCGGGCGAGCGCCTCCAGGGACGCGCGCTCGGCGCCGTCACCCGCGATCGCGAGCCCGATCGTCCGGTCTTCGCGGCGCGCCTGCGCGAACGCCCGCAGCAGCGTGTCGATCCCCTTCGAGTCGCGCAGCTCGGCGACCGCGCAGGCGACGAAGCCGTGCGCCTCGCGCAGCTCGGCGACGACGGGGTGGACCTCGTCCGTGCGCACCGGGTCGACGCCGTTGTGGACGACGCGCACGCGCGAGGCGGGGCCCACCGAGGCGGCGTTGCGCCGCTCGGCCTCGCATACGGCGATCACGCGCGTCGCGAGGGGCGCCAGGGCGCGCTCGATCGCGCGATAGAGGCGCCGCTGGCCGGCCGACGTGAAGTAGTTGTCGAACGCGTAGAGGTGCGGCGTGAAGACGAGCGGGACGCGGGGCTGAGCGGCCCGCGCAAGGCGCGCCAGCACGCCGCCCTTGCTGCCGTGCGCGTGGATCAGGTCCGGCTTGAACTTGCGCAGGGCCCGCGCCAGCGCGGCCAGCGTGCGGACGTCGGCGCGCGGGTCCACGGGACGGATCATCGGCACCGGGACGACCCGCGCCGCGGCGAGCTCCGGGCGGGCCGGGTCGAGGGGGCCGAACACGGCGACGTCGTGGCCGCGCTCGGCGAGGTCGGTGGCGAGCGCGGCGACGTGCGCGAAGGCACCGCCCCGATCAGGTCGCAGGATCAGCGCGATCCGGGCCAAGGGTCAGCGGTCGTCGCCCGCCGGGTCAGCGAGCAGGCTCTCCTCGGCGGTCCCGCGCCCGTTGGCCGGCGCCTGGCCGTACCCGGTGTAGCCGTACCCGCTCGCTGAGGCGGACCGGTCGCGGGTGATGACGAAGCCGAGCGGCGTCGCGTTCACCGCCTGGATCTGGCGGAGCGCGTCGCCGACGCCGCGGAAGGTCGACGCGGTGAGGTCGATGGTGACGAGCACGCCGTCGGTCCAGGTCGCCATGATCGCCGCGTCGGCCGCGACGCCGATCGGCGGCGTGTCGATCAGCACCAGGTCGACCTCGCGCAGAAGCTCCGGGATCAGGCTGGAGGCGCGGCGCACCTCGAGCAGGCTCGACGGGCTCGGCGGGGGCGGGCCCGCGGGGACCACGTAGAGGTTGGGGATCGGCGTCTCGTGGACGATCTCGTCGAGTGACGCCGACTCGACCAGGTAGTTGCTGAGCCCCGGCCAGAGCGGCTCGGAGAGGTCCGGGACCAGCTCCCGCTGCAGCCCCGGCAGCCGCATGTCGCCCTCGATCGCGACGACCCGCGTGCCCACCTCGGCGGCCGCCTTCGCGAGCGCCGCGACCACCGTCGTCTTGCCCTCGCCGGCGCGGCCGCTCGTGACCGCCACTGATCGCACCGCGGCGCCGCCGCGCGCGAACTGCAGGTTCGTGCGCAGGGTGCGGAAGCTCTCCGTGAACGCCTGGCTGCCCTGCTCGCCGCGGCCGCGCGGCGGGATGCGGCCCAGGATCGGCGTGTCGAAGCCACGCTCGACGTCCTCGGCGGTGCGGATGCGCTTGTCGAGCTGCTCACGCAGGAAGGCGAGGCCGAGGCCGACCGCGAGGCCGAGCAGCGCGGCGATGATCGTGTAGACGGTCGGCTTGGGCCGCGCCGGCGAGCTGGGCAGCGGCGCGGCGTCTGCGATCGTCACCGAGGCCTGCGTCGTCGGTTCGAGCTCGTTGTCCGCGTAGTCCTCGAAGACCTCCGCGTAGGTGTCGGCGATCTGCTGGGCGCGCACCGGGTTGGGGTCCTCGGCGGAGATCACGAGCAGCTGGGTCTCGCTAAGCGGCTCGAACGAGGTGACCGCGAGCAGATCGTCGGCGGTGGTGCCGTCGGCGAGCCGCTCGGCGACGCGCTCGGCCATGTTTGCGGCTCTGGATGATCTGCGAGTAGGAGCGCGCGAACGACTGGCTCGCCTGCACGGTGTCGAACGACTGGGCCTCCGCCTTCACGGAGACGAGCAGCGAGGCCTCGGTGCGGTAGATCTCGGTGAGCGTCTTCGAGACCAGCGCGGTGACGCCGGCGAAGACCACCAGGGTGGCCAGGATCAACCACCGGTGGCGCTGGATGACTTCAAGGGGCGAGGCGTTCTCACGGGCGCATCGTAGGGATCGACGCAGCGAACTTCGCCGCTAGGGGCGCCGTGGGATTAGCCTTGCGGCGCCCGTGATCGACCTGCACTGTCACATCCTCCCGGGCATCGACGACGGCGCCGCGAGCATCGAGGACAGCGTCGCGATGGCGCGGGCGGCCGCGGAGGATGGGATCTCGCTCATCATCGCGACCCCGCACGTGAACGGCGCGTTCATGCCGGGCGCCGCCGAGATCGCGGCGCGGGTGCGCGAG
>PKER01000275.1 GCA_002919115.1 bacterium | reverse complement strand
CGCGAGCGGCGAGCGGAAGCCGAACGCCGCGAGCCCGTCCAGCGCGGCCCTGGGGCGCGCCAGCTTGGCGACCACGGCCCCGGCGAGCACGCCGGCCAGCGCCAGGCGCAGGCCCATCTCCACCATGGCGCGAGGCTACCCACCGCGCTCGCTCCGGAAAACTCCCGGCCGCCTCCGGGCCCGGCTGAGCGAGGTCCTTCCGCTACCCGATCGCGACCATGCGCTCGATCGGCACGCGAGCGCGCTCGGCGACGTCCTCGGGCACCTTGACCTCGACGACGAGGTCGCGCAGCGAGTCACGCAACTTCGGCAGCGTGATCATCTTCATGTACTTGCAGAAGGCCATCCGGTTGGCCTCGATCAGGTTGGCCTGCGGCGCCGCCTGCTTGAGCGGGTAGAGCATCCCGTTCTCGGTGGCGACGATGAACTCGCCGTCCGGGTTCTCCTGGACGTGTTTGAGCATCCCCGACGTCGAGAGCATGTGCACGCCCTCGGGGTCGATGTCACCGGACGCCACGTACTCCATCGCCTGCGTCGCGCACCCGCACTCCGGGTGGATCAGCAGCTCGGCGTTCGGGTTGAGCTCGCGCGTGCGGCGGATGTCGTCGGGCCGGATGCCCGCGTGCACGTGGCACTCGCCGTCCCAGACGTGGAACCGCGCGTAGCGCTCGGGGTCCTCGACAAGCCCGGTCGCCCGCGCCACGTACGAGCCCAGCCACATGTCCGGGCCGAAGAGGATCTCGGTGTCCGGGCCGTGCTCGCGCCAGATGTGCTCGACGACCTTCACGGCGTTGGACGAGGTGCAGCAGTAGTCGGTGAGCGCCTTCACCTCAGCGGAGGTGTTCACGTACATCACCACCACCGCGCCCGGGTGCTCCGCCTTCCACGCCGCGAGCTGGTCAGCGGTGATCGAGTCCGAAAGCGAGCACCCCGCCAGCGGGTCGGGGATCAGCACGGTCTTGTCCGGTGAGAGGATCGAGGCGGTCTCGGCCATGAAGTGGACGCCGCAGAAGGCGATCACACGGGCGTCGGTCGCGGCCGCCGCGCGCGAGAGCTGCAGCGAGTCGCCCGTGAAGTCGGCCACGTCCTGCAGCTCGGGGAGCTGGTAGTTGTGCGCCAGGATCACGGCGTCCCGCTGCGCCGCGAGCTCGCGCACCTCGGCGGAGAGGCTCGCGATCTCCTCCGGGGCCAGCTCGGGGGTTGCGGGGGGTTGGAGTACCTGCAAATCCTGCATGTCGGTAGGCCTTTCGGCCCCCTGGCCAAGCCAGGCGGCAATCGCTCCTTATGTTCGCTGGCCCGTGCCGGCCCGGATGACCGGCCTCAAACCCGGCGAATGAACTTGCGTCAGAGTGTAGAGCGTGCCCGAGCTCCCCGAGGTCGAGATCGTCGCCCGGCGCCTGGGCGCCCAGCTCGAGGGCGCCGAGGTCGAGTCCGCGCTCGCCCCGGGCATGGTCGCGCTCAAGACCGTCGACCCGCCGCTCTCGGCGCTCGTCGGCCGCACGATCACCGGCACCCGCCGCGTCGGCAAGATGCCGGTCGTCCGCTTCAGCGCCTCGCCCACCGACGACTACGGTGAGCTCGAGCTCTTGGTCCACCTGATGTCGGCCGGCCGCCTGCAGGCCTTCGACAAGCGCGCCTCGCTGCGCGACCGGGCCTCGCGCGTGCTCATCCGGCTGGCCGACGGCCGCGAGCTGCGCCTGCGCGAGTTCGGGTCGAAGCAGCGCGCCTGGGCGAAGCTCCTGCGCGCGGGCGAGGTCGAGCGCGACGAGATGGTCGCCACGCTCGGCCCCGAGGCCTGGCCCACGCCGCCGCTCGCCGACTTCGCCAGGGCGATCGACCAGCCGCGCCACCTCCACCCGCTGCTGCGCGACCAGCGCACGATCGCAGGCATCGGCCGGCAGTGGGTGGACGAGATCCTCTGGGAAGCCAGGCTCTCGCCGTTCAAGAAGGGCTCTGAGCTCGACGCCGAAGAGGTGGAGCGCCTGTACGCCGCCCTGCACGTCCTGGGCGACGCGATCGACCACTACGAGCAGGTCATCGGCGACGAGCTGCCCAACAAGATGCCGCTGCCCCTCAAGGTCCACAAGCAGGAGGGCAAGCCGTGCCCGCGCTGCGGCACGACCATCGAGGCCGTGTACTTCGCGGAACACCAGACGAACTACTGCCCGGCCGAGCAGACCGGCGGCCGCGTGCTCAAGGACCGCCGGCTCTCGCGACTGCTCAAGTAGCGGCGGCCCCGCTTAAGCTCACGCCATGGCGGGCGCGACGGGACGCCTGACTCCGGCCGAGCTCAAGCGCCGCATCGCCGCCGAGCGGCGCGGGCGGCCGTTCCTCGAATACCGGGGCGCCGACGGCGAGCTCGTGCTGTTCGAGCTGCCGGAGCGCGGCAGGCTCAGCGTGGGACGCGACCCTGAGGCCGACGTGACAATCGCGGGCGACGAGCGGGTCTCGCGCCTGCACGCCGAGCTCGAGCGGATCGGCGGCGCCTGGGTGATCGCCGACG
>PKER01000366.1 GCA_002919115.1 bacterium | reverse complement strand
TCGCCCGCTGGCTGTGCCTCGCGCTCGCCGCCTCGCTCGTGGTCTACGGGGTCGGCGTCGCGTGGACGAGCGACCCGACGAACGCGACCCGCAACGTCGCCTTCTTCCTCGCTCCGTTCGCGTCGCTCCTCGCCCTGCTGCGCGACCTGCGCTGGCACCGCAAGCTGCTCGGGCAGTGCCTGGCGGCGGTGGTGGGCGTGGGCGCGGTCATGGCGGTGATCGCGCTCTGGGAGTACTTCAGCCGCGAGCTGATCATCAACGAGGAGCTCAAGTCGGCCAACCAGCTCCACATGTACTTCCGCGCGAACGCGCTCTTCCGCGACCCCAACATCCTCGGCCGCTACCTCGTCTTCGCGATCGTCGCGCTGGCCGCGTGGATCGCCTGGGGCCGGCGGAGCCGCGGCCGGCGGCTCGGGGGCGCCGCGGTGGCGCTGCTCTTGCTCGCGGGCCTCGCCGTGACGTTCTCGCAGACCAGCTTCATGGCGCTCGCCGTCGGGCTCGGCGCGCTCGTCTGCCTGCGGCTGCGCTGGCGGGGCCTCGCGCTGGCGACGGCGATGGGCGCCGTCGCGGCGGCGGTCTTCCTCGCGCTGGGCGGGATGCCCGAGAGCGACCTCGCCAAGGAGCGCAACGACCTCGCCGAGATCTCGAGCGGCCGCGCCGACCTCGTCGCCGGCGGGATCGAGCTGTTCGAGCGCCGCCCGCTCGCGGGCTGGGGGTCCGGCTCGTTCACGACGTCGTTCCGGCGCGAGATCGAGCGCATCAAGCGGCCGGTGTCGCACAACGAGCCGATCACGGTCGCGGCCGAGCAGGGCGTGATCGGCCTGATCCCGTACCTCGCGGTCGTCGGGCTCGCCGTGGCGCTGCTCGTGCGCCCGTGGCCGCGCACCGCGGGCAAGGCGGCGGTGGCGGGGTGCTTCGCGGCGCTGCTCGTGCACTCCCTGGGCTACGCGGGCTTCGCGAGCGACCCGGCGACGTGGGCGCTGCTCGCGCTCGGCCTGGTGCTGCGCGAGTGAAACCGTCCGCCCCCGGGCGCAGAGTCTGGGGGCACCGAGGTCCGAGGCCGAAGCGATGTTCGACTACCTGAGACGCCTGGCGACCACGGGGGCGGCCTACACCGCCTCCAGCGTCCTGTCGAAGCTGATCGCGGTCTTTTTGCTGCCGATCTACACGGCCTACCTCACGCCCGCCGACTACGGCGCGGCGGAGGTGATGATCGCCTCGCTGGTCGCCGCCTCGATCGTCGTGCGGCTGGGCGTGATCGAGGCGATCCTGCGCTTCTACTACCTGGCGGGCGAGGACCCCAACCGGGTGGTGCGGACCGGGTTCGCCTCGCTGTTCTGGACGACGACGATCGCCGCGCTGGTCGCGCTGCCGTTCGCCGGGCCGATCTCGGAGGCGCTGCTTGACGAGCGCGACGCCGGTCTCGCCCGGCTCGGCATCCTCGGGCTCTGGGAGGTCACGCTCTGGGAGTACGCGCTCACACTGCTGCGCCTGGACGAGCGCGCGAAGGCCTATTTCGGCTTCACGATCGCGGCTGTGATCGTGACGATCCCGGTCACGGTCGCCCTGGTGGTCGCTACCGACATGGGAGCCTCGGCGATCCTCCTCGGGAACTTCGGCACCGGCGTCGCGTTCCTCGCGGGGCGCTTGTGGGTGGAGCGCCACCGCCTCGGGTTCACGGTCGACAGGGCGCTGCTTCGGCGCATGGTCCGCTTCGGACTGCCGACGATGCCGGCCGAGCTCACCCTCTACTCGCTCAACTTCATCGACCGCATCCTGATCGTGCGGCTCGTGGGCCTGGCGGAGGCCGGGCTCTACGCGCTCGCGGTCAAGTTCGCGAACGGGATGCAGGTGCTGGTCCGCGGCTTCCACCTGGCCTGGCCGCCGCTCGCCTACTCGATCCAGGACGACGACGAGGCCCGCCGCGCCTACGCCCTGATCGTCACCTGGGTCGTGGCGGTGATCGCCTTCGCGGTCGTCGGCCTGTGGCTGTTCGCGCCGTGGCTGGTGCGGCTGCTCGCCACCGAGGAGTTCTTCGCGGCGCACGAGGCGGTCGGCCCGCTCGCGGCGGGCACCGCGCTCTACGGCCTCTACCTCGTGCTCGTGATCGTGCTCGGGCGCACCGGGCGCACCGAGTTCAGCTTCCCGGCGACGGCGCTCGCGGTGGCGGTGAACGTCGGCCTCAACCTCGTGCTCGTGCCGGAGTACGGGATCGTCGGCGCGGGCGTGGCGCTGATGGCCTCCTACGTGGTCGTGGTCGGCGTCATGTACGCGCTGGTCGAGCGCCTCTTCCACGTCGCTTACGAGTGGCGCCGCCTGGCCCTGGCTGTGGGCGCGGCCGCCGGGCTGATCGCGGTCGGCGAGCTGTTTGTGCCGAAGGACGGGCTGGACGGCCTCCTCCTCACCGCCCTGGTCTGCGCGGCGTACCCGCTGCTCCTGTTCGCGGCGGGCTTTCTGAGCCGGGCCGAGCGCGAGCGCCTGCGCGAGCTCCTGCGACCCGCCGCGGTCATGGAGCGCATGCGCGCCGCCCGC
>PKER01000311.1 GCA_002919115.1 bacterium | reverse complement strand
GATCAGGCCAACGCGATCGCCCGGCGGATGAGCGACGAGGTCTACCCGTTGCGAATGTTCCGCGATCTCGATCTTGCGCGGCAGTACGTGCGCGACCGCTACGCGAACGAGCCGCGACCGTTGTACGGGTTGCTGGCTTCCTCGCACGCGAAAAACTTGGCCGTGCTCGGTGTCGACAACACCTGGAACGCGACTCGCCGGGTCCGTCCCGCACGCTGGTTCAACGACCCTCCGACCTCGGAGGCGTCCGGGTGTCAGCTCGACCAGCCGATCACCGAGTTCATGTGCCAGGGCCTCGAGCTCGACCTCCCGGTCGTGTGCTGGGGCTCGGACATGCGTTGGGCAGGTATCGACTGGGAGATCACGCCGATCCGTCGTCGCTTCCCGCTGCGCGACCCCGAACAGATTGTGCGCAACGCCTACCGGGTTTTGCTCACGCGTGGCCGCGATGGCCTCGTGTTGTTCGTCCCGCCGTCGAGCCAGTTCGATGAGACCGCCAGCTTCCTCGCGGAAGCCGGCGTCGTGCTCGTGGAAGACCTCAACGAGTAAGCGCTGGGGCGCCCGATGCCTTCATCGACCGACGCACGGAGCTTCGGTGTTTAGAAACCCGAGACGAACTCCGCGTCTGGCTCGACGACAACCTCGAGGACCGAAAGGCGCCCGAGGGCTGGCTACACGTGCAGACCGCGCGACGCGATCGAGCTCCTCGACAGCGGGCGCGTGGTCGAGCTCTCGCTGGACCCATGCCTGGGCGACGACGAGCAGTTTCGGCCGCGGCGTCGGCGTTGGCGTGCCGCGAGCCTCCTGCTCGCAGTCAGATCTCTGACTCACACACCGACCCTCCGAAGGTGCGAAACGCATCCCAGCCCTCACTAGCACCGCCAACGTCGGCACTCGAGGACCCCCCGCTCATCGCGGGCACCGTCCACGGCGTGCGCACGTGGATGGTCCACATGACGGATGCCGGGGAGCTGCGGCTCAGAGCCCCGACGCTCTGCGACGTGTGGACGCCGGGCGTGATGCGGGCGGGGTGCCGGAAGCACCCGGTCGGCGCGCCGAACCTGCAGCCGCCGGTGGCGGACTGTGGCTGCGGCCTCTACGCCGTGCACCCGCACGCGCCGCAGGCGGTCCGCAGGCTCGTGCGCGGTCTGCGGCACGGGATGGTCGCCGGCGTCGTTGAGGCCTGGGGCCGCATCGAGGTGTCGTTCGCGGGCCTGCGCGCGCAGTACGCGCGGCCGGTCGTTCTCTTCAGCGACCGCTCGGTGTGCGGCTCGGTCCCCATCTACCTGGGCGAGCTGGCGTCCATCTACGGCGCGGAGGTCGTGGAGGTCGACGGGCCGGAGGGGCTCACGGCCCACCTGCGCGGCCTGAACGGCATCCCGGAGGGGACCCTGCGCGAGCTGCTGGGCGACCCCAGGCAGATCGCGCTCGTCCCGACGCGCCCGCGCCGGCGCTGGGCGCGTTGCGAGCAGGTCGTGGAGTCGGGCTTTCGGGCTGAGCTCCTGCGCCACGACGTGGTCAACGAGCGCGTGCCCCTGCGCCCGCCGCGGGACGGTGTCGAGCTTGCGGTCGAGCCCGCTGACGGCACGGAGCCCGTGCTGCAGACCCGCGCCTTCGGCCTGCTGCGCGAGGTGACGCTCGCCGCCGAGGGCGACCGCGTCGCCGTCTGGGACCGACGCGGGCGGGTGCGCGGGGGCTACGTGACAGCGAACCAGCGCGCGGCGCGCGCCATGCTGCGCACGGGGACGCTCGCGCGAGCGGTGATCGTGCGCCAGAGCCGCTCGCGGGGAAGCGGGGAGCGCCGCGCGATCACCGTGCTCGCCACCGAGGTGCCCGAGGTGCTCGCGGAGATCGGCCCCTCGCGTCTTCGGGTCACGCTCGATCCGGACGACCCGCCGATCTAGGCGACCGGCTCCGCCGCCGAGCCTTGGCTCTCTGTCCCCGCCGCCAGCCGCTCAAGCTCCGCCACCGTCCGCTCAAGCTCCTCCGCAAGCCGCCCGCCGCACCGCCGCGCGAAGATCCCGGCCAGGCTGCGGTAGTACCAGAGCGTCCCCTCGCGCCCGCCGCGGAAGCGCGACCAAAGCTCCTCGCCGAGCTCGCGGTAGTCGGCGAGGACCGAGCGCGCGTTGTGGACCTTGTCGGCGAGCGAGACCCGCAGCTCGTCGGGCGCGGCGTGCTCGAGGTGCTCCAGGTAGGCCTCCTTGCGCTCGCGCCACGGCGGCTTGGGCGTCTCGAACGTGTCGCTGCAGGCGGCGACGATCCGCTTCACCTCCGGCCCGAAGCGCTCGCCGATGCGCGCGAGCGTCGCCTCGCCGCCCGCGTCCTCGGGCCCGTCGTGAAGGAGCGCGGCGATGATCTCGTCCTCGCTTCCGCCGTCCTCGATCACGAGCGCGGCGACGCCCAGGATGTGGCCGAGGTAGGGGATGCGCGTGCCCTTGCGGGCCTGCTCGCGATGGAGCTCTACCGCGAGCTCGAGCGCGGCCGTGAAGCGTCCGCCGAGGACCGGGTCGGGGGAGCGCTCGCCGCCGTCGCCGCGCGCGTCG
>PKER01000032.1 GCA_002919115.1 bacterium | reverse complement strand
CGCGGCGGTCGCGACGACCGCGACGGCGAGCGCGCGCGTCGCGCCCACGAGCCGCGGCAGGCGCGCCCGGACGATCAGCCACGTGGCGGCCGCGACGCCCCCGTAGGTGATCGCGAAGAAGGCGACGCCCGCCCAGTAGTCGCTCGCCGGCACCCTCGTCCCAGCCCCGGTCCGTGCTCCGCCGCGCCGCGGCGGCGGGCGCTACCGCTTGACGCCGACCCCGAGGACGTCGTTGCCCAAGAACAGGCGGATCGGGCGCAGGGCCGCGATCCGCTTGCCGAGCGCGACGATCGGGCTGTCGAAGCCCTGGAGCAGGTGGAAGCGCCCGCCGCGCAGGACGTCGGGGTCGATCCAGACGTAGGGGTCCTCGAAGCCCGCCGCGCGGAGGTTGCGGCGCAGCGTGAAGACGCTCTGCTCGTTCACGTGGTAGTCCTCGGCGACCTTGAACCAGTAGTCGACGCGGTCGGCGATCTCGCCGTGGCCGGCGAGGCGCACGACCGGCCGGATCGCGGGCCAGCCGTACTTCATGAAGAGCAGGTTGGGCGCGGTGTGGACCAGCAAGAAGCCGCCCGGCTTCAGCACCCGGTGGAACTCGCGCAGCGCGGGCACCGTCTGCGGCGGGTCGAGGTGCTCGATCACGTCCGAGAACTGCACGCGGTCGAAGGTGTTGTCGGGCCACGGCAGGTCGGTGACGCTGCCGACCCGGATGTCCGCGTCCGGGTAGTCGGCGAGCAGCTCCTTGGTGAGCTCGACGGCGTCGGCCGAGTAGTCCAGGCCGCAGATCTGCGCGCCCGCCTTGGCGAGCGCGAGCGCGGTCTCGCCGCGGCCGCAGCCCGCGTCGAGGATCTTCATCCCCGGCTTCGGGCCGAGGATCCGCACCTGCTTCGCCTTGTTGTAGGAGACCTCGCCCCTCTGCGCCTCCTCGAAGCCCTCGCAGATCTCCGAGAGGAAGTAGTCGCGGTCGTAGACGTCGGGCGGGATCGATTGCTGCTCCATGGCGGTGACCTTAAACCGCGGCGGCGAGCCGGGCGCCAGGTGGCGCGGGGCCGGAAAGGCGCTGTTAGCGTTCGCCCGCGATGAGGGTTGCAGTGTTGGGAGCGGGGCAGGCGGGCCTGGTCGCGGCCTACCGTCTGACGAAGCTCGGCCATGAGGCCGACGTGTACGAGCGTTGGCCGGGCCTCGGTGGGCAGGCCGCGACGATCGACATCGGCGACGGGTACCTGGTGGAGCGCTACTACCACCACCTGTTCACGTCGGACCGGGACATGGCCGACCTGTGCGCCGAGATCGGCGTGGAGCTCGAGACCTGGCCCTCGTCCGTCTCGATCTTCCGCAACGGCGAGCTGCACCCGTTCACTACGCCGCTCGACCTTTTGCGCTTCAAGCCGATGTCGCTGCTGGGGCGGATCCGCATGGGCGTGGGCGCGCTGTACCTGCAGAAGTTCGCCAACGACGTCACGCCGTACGAGCCGATGACGATCCGCCATTGGGTGGAGAAGGTCATGGGCAAGCAGGCGTGGGAGCACGTCTGGGGCCCGCTGCTCTACGGCAAGTTCCGCGACCAGGCCGACGACATCTCGATGTCGTGGCTGTGGGCGAAGCTGCGCAACCGCCGACAGGTGACCGGCGAGGAGGCCAAGGAGGAGCGGCTCGTCTACCCGAAGGGGAGCTTCGAGTCGATCTTCGTCCGCCTGCGCGACCTGATCGAGCAGCAGGGCGGCCGGGTGATGATCGACCGGCCCGCCAAGGAGGTGAGCCGCGACGCCGACGGGAAGTTCTGGGTGACGCCGGCCGGCCCGGACTCGTTCCGGCGCGGCCACGACCCGCGGAACTTCGAGGCTGCGGGCGAGCCCGAGCGCTACGACGCCGTGATCGCCGCGCTGCCCTCGGACATCTTCGAGCAGCTGCTCAGCCCCGAGCTCGCGGCCGAGGTGGGCGAGGACTACCTGGGGCGGACGCGGAGCATCGAGTACTTCGCCGCGCTCTGCCTGCTCTGCGTGATGGACAGGCAGTTCCACCCCTTCTACTGGACGAACGTCGCGGACACGGACCTCGGGTTCATCGGGCTGATCGAGCACACGAACCTGGTCCCGCCCGAGCACTACGGCGGCCGCCACATCCTCTACGTCGCGAACTACCTGCCGCGCGACCACGAGCTGCTCGGGCTGAGCATGGACGAGCTCATCGAGTACTACGAGCCCGGGCTGCGCAAGGTGAACCCGGAGTTCCACCGGAGCTGGATCCAGCAGAGCTGGATGTTCCGCGAGCCAGCGGGCCAGCCGGTGGTGCTCCCCAACTACCGGGAGCGCATGCCTGCCTACCAGACCGGCGTGCCGGGGCTCATGCTCGCCAACACCACCCAGGTCTACCCGGACGACCGCGGCACGAACTACGCGGTTCGCGAGGCCGAGGAGGTCGTGGCCACGCTCCTGCGCGAGCAGGGGCTCACCGCGCCGCCGGTCCGCGAGCGCTTCGGGGTCCCGCTCGCCGCCTGAGCGCGGGCGGCCGCGGCCTCAGGGCGCCAGGATCGCGCTGAAGCGCCGCGC
>PKER01000209.1 GCA_002919115.1 bacterium | reverse complement strand
ACGGGACGCTCGCCGGCGACGCCGAGCGCGTCGCCGGCCGCCTCGGCGGGTTCGACCTGGTCGTCGTCGACGGCGAGCTCGCCACCCGCGCGAAGGTGGCCGCCCTGCGGGCGCGCGGCACGGTCGTGCTCGGGTATCTGAGCGTCGGCACGATCGAGCGCTATCGCAGCTGGTACCGGCTGCTGCGGCCTTTCCGGCTTGAGCGCTGGGGCGACTGGGCGGGCGAGTGGTTCGCCGACACGTCGCGGCCCCGCTACCGGGGGCTGGTCGCCAGGCGGATCGCGCCCCGCCTCCTGCGTAAGGGCTTCGACGGGCTCTTCCTCGACGTCGTCGACATGATCGAGCAGCCCCGCCACCGCGCCCAGCGCCCGGGGATGCGCAAGCTCGTCCGCCGGCTGGGGCGCCTAGTGCACCGGCGCGACGGGCTGCTGTTCGCGCAGAACGGCTTCCGGGCCATGCGCAGGTTCGGCATCGCCCGCCACCTGGACGGCTGGAACCGCGAGGACGTGACCTGGACCTACGACTTCGGCCGGCGCCGCTACGTGCGCCGGCGGCCCGCGGAGACCCGCCGCGCGCAGCGGGAGCTCGAGCGGATGGCCGCGGACGGGATCTTCGTGACGGCGACCGACTACACGCGCCGCGGCGACCGAGCCGCCGTGGAGGAGGCGGTCGCGAACGCGTGCGCCGCGGGCGCGCTCCCGTACGTCTCGGACATCGCGCTCTCGGCGAAGCGGCTGCCCGAGCCGCCGCTGCGCTGCCCCTGACCATCTGCGCGGTCGGCTCGTCCGCGTAGAATCGCCTCAGTGCCAGGCTCTCGCGACGGACGCAACAACGGCTCCCGCGCCTCAGCGTCCGCTGCGCAGGGCGCCGGCGTGCGGAACCCGCGCGCGCGTCAGCGCGCGCTCGTGATCGGCGCGATCCCCGAGCCGCCGCGCGACGGGGAGGACCCGCTCGCCGAGCTCAAGGAGCTCCTGCGGACCGCCGGCGTCGCGACGGCGGGCGAGATGATCCAGGTGCGGGCCGAGCCCGACCCCAACCGCTACTTCGGCCGCGGCAAGCTCGCCGAGCTCAAGGCCGAGGCCAAGCGGGTGGGGGCGAACCTGATCGCCTGCGACGACGAGCTCGCCCCGCGCCAGGAGCGCAACCTCGAGTCCGAGCTCGAGATGCCGGTCATCGACCGCACCGCGATCATCCTCGACATCTTCGCCGACCACGCGCACTCGGCGGAGGGCAAGCTGCAGGTCGAGCTCGCGCAGCTCGAGTACAACCTGGCGCGGATGCGCGGCCTGTGGACGCACCTCGAGCGCCTCGGCGGCGGCATCGGCACCCGCGGCCCGGGCGAGTCGCAGATCGAGACCGACCGCCGCCTCGCGCGCGACCGGATCACCCAGCTGCGCCGCCGCCTGAAGCGGCTCGAGCGCGGCCGCCGCACGATGCGGGCCCGCCGCGAGGCGGCGCCGATCCCGCGCATCGCGCTCGCGGGCTACACGAACGCGGGCAAGTCGACCCTGCTCAACGCGCTCACCGGCGCGGAGGTGGGGGTGGGCTCGCGCCTGTTCCACACGCTCGACCCGACGACGCGCGCCTACGAGTACGAGGGGCGGCGGTACCTGGTGACCGACACCGTCGGGTTCATCCGCAAGCTTCCGCACCAGCTCGTCGAGGCCTTCAAGGCGACGCTCGAGGAGACCCGCCTCGCGGACCTGATCCTGCACGTGGTCGACGCCTCCGAGCCGGAGGAGCGGCGCGCCGGCACGATCGCCGCGGTCGACCAGGTGCTCGAGGAGATCGGCGCCGACGAGGCGCCGCGCCTGCTCGTCTTCAACAAGCTCGACCTCCTGGACGAGGACGAGCGGCGGCGGCTGTTGGTTGGGCGGCGCGACGTCGTCGGGACCTCGGCCGCCACCGGCGAGGGCCTGGACGAGCTGCGCGCCCGCATCGCGCGCGAGTTCGAGCGCACGCTCGAGCCGATGGACCTCCTCATCCCCTACGAGGAGGGCTCGCGGCTCGCGGAGCTCCACGAGCTCGCGGGCGATCTGGAGCGCGAGGAGCGCCCGGACGGCGTGCTCGTGCACGCGCGGGTGCCGGCGGTGCTCGCCCACCGCTTCAGCGAGTTCGCCGTCAACGGGGCCGAGGGCCGCGACTGAAGCCGAGCGTGGAGCTTCGCGTCCGACGCCTCGACCCCGCGGCGAAGCTGCCGACGCGCGCCCACGCAGGCGACGCCGGGCTCGACCTGTACGCGAACGAGCCCGCGCGCATCGAGCCGGGCGCGCGCGCCAGCGTCGGCACCGGGATCGCCGTGGAGATCCCCGAGGGCCACGCCGGGCTCGTGCTGCCGCGGTCGGGCCTCGCCGCCCGGCACGGCATCGCGCTCGTGAACGCCCCGGGGCTGATCGACGCCGGCTACCGCGGCGAGGTGCGGATCCTCCTGCTGAACACCGACCGCGAGGAGGCCTTCGAGGTGAGCCCCGGCGACCGCATCGCCCAGCTGCTCGTGACGCCGTTCGCGGAGCTCGCGCCGGTGGAGGTGAGCGAGCTCACCGAGACCGCCCGCGGC
>PKER01000143.1 GCA_002919115.1 bacterium | reverse complement strand
TGGCCTGGTCGATCAGCTTGTCGATCTCGTCGCTCTTGATGCTGATGTTGTAGTTACCCGACTCGCGGATCGTCCGGCTGTCAGTGATCTGCGACATGAAGCCGAAGCCGTCGTTCCAGTCCGCGGCCCAGCCGTGGGTGCCGAGGCCGATGTTGTTCTCCTTCACGAAGGACGGCTTGCCGAAGTACAGCGAGAAGTAGTCACTGGTCGGGTAGCCCTTGAGGGTGAGCTTGATGCCGACCTTGGCGAGCGACTGCTGCAGCGACTCGGCGACGGCCTTCTCCTTCGGACGGTCCGAGCGGTAGGCCATGTTGGTCTCGAAGCCGTTGGGCTGGCCGCAGTTGGCGAGCGCCTCCTTGGCCTTTTCGATGTCGCCGGTGCCCGTCGGGTACAGGTCGAGCTTCTTCCAGCCGCTGATCGCCGGAGGCATGAGACCGGTGGCGATCTCGCCGCCGGCGAACTCGCCGCCGTAGGCGTTCTGCAGGCTGACCCGGTCGGCCGCGTAGATCACCGCCTTGCGGCACTCGACGTTGTCGAACGGCTTGACGTCCGGGACGATCGGGATGTACCAGGTGCGGGCACCGGTCGGGTTGTCCACCCGCTCCTTCAGAGTCGGGTCGCTCAGCACCCGGCCGAGGGCGGCCGGCTGCACGCCGGTGCCGGCGAGGTCGACGTGCAGGTCGCCGGAGATGACCCGGTTGTCGAGGTCGTCGGGGTTCACGCCGAGGGAGATCTCGTACCGGTCCGGCAGCGCCTTGCGGATCGGGTCGGTGGCCGGGTCCCAGTTGGGGTTGCGCACCAGCGTGTACTGCTTGCCGGTCTGCACGGTCTCGAACATGTACGGACCGGACGCGACCGGGTGCTCGCGGTACCTGCTGCCGGTGTCCTTGTCCTTCGGCACCGGGATCGTGCCCGGCAAGGCGGCGAAGTTGTCGAAGCCGCCGTAGGGCTTCTTCAGGTGGAAGACGATCGTCTGGTCGTCCGGCGTCTCGATCGCCTGGTCGGTGTTGACGTCCGGGGTCTTGTAGACGCTCTTGAAGTCCTTGGGCAGGTCGAGCCAGTCGTTGAAGTACGTCGGGCCGTTGGGGAAGGTCTCCTTGTCCAGCGACCGCAGCACCGCGTACTTCACGTCCTTGGAGGTGATCGGCGTGCCGTCCTCGAACTTGACGCCCTGGCGGAGCTTGTAGGTCCAGGTCTTGCCGCCGTCGCTCGGGGTGCCCAGGCTCTCGGCCAGGTCCGGCACGAGCTCAAGGCCCTTGGCGCCCGGTGCCGGGTTGTAGGTGACGAGCGGCCGGCCGTAGATGCGGATCAGGTTCCACGACAGCGCGTAGTAGGTGTCGGCCGGGTCGATCGAGTCCCAGTCCTCGGAGATCGCCATCTTGAGCGTGCCACCCTTCTTCTCCGAAGGGTTCCACACGTTCTCCAGTGCGGCGTTCAGGGTGTTCTTCGCCTCGGAGGCGGAGGAGCCGCCCTCCGAGGCGGCCCCGCCGCCGCCACAGGCGGACAGCCCCA
Source organism: bacterium (assembly GCA_002919115.1). Classification (GTDB taxonomy): domain Bacteria; phylum Actinomycetota; class Thermoleophilia; order Solirubrobacterales; family 70-9; genus RSA11. The sequence continues at coordinate 1,108 of PKER01000143.1, read as the reverse complement.
GGGCGAGGGCGGCGCCCGCGGCGGTGAGAGCCAGCGCGGATCTCTTCTTCATTGCTTGCACCCCTTGGTGGTTGGGATAACGGGGATCATGATCGGTGGTCAGCGGGACGACTTCGGGTCCAGGGCGTCGCGCAACCCGTCGCCGAACAGGTTGAACGCGAGCACTGTGATGAAGATCGCCATCCCGGGGAAGAACATGAAGTGCGGCACGGTGTAGTACTTGACCGCCTCCGACAGCAGGCCGCCCCAGGTGGGCGTGGGCGCCTGGACCCCGACGCCGAGGAACGACAGCGCCGCCTCGAACAGCACGTTCGAGGGGATGAGCAGGGTGGCGTAGATCAGGATCGGGGCGACGAGGTTGGGCAGGATCTCCCGGAACAGGATGTACGGCCCGCGGGCCCCGAGGCTGCGCGCCGCGTCGACGAACTCGCGCTCCCGCAGGGACAGCGTCTGGCCCCGGATGATGCGTGCGATGTAGGGCCAGTTGAAGAAGCCGATGACGAAGATGAGCAGCGCGATGCGGAGCGCGTCCCCCTTCACCCCGAGCTGCTGCTCGAACTGCGCCAGCACGCCCACCAGGGCGAGGGCGAAGACCAGCAGGGGGAAGGCGAGGAAGACGTCCATCAGGCGGCTGATGATGTAGTCGACCCAGCCGCCGAAGTAACCGGCGATGATGCCCATGACGGTGCCGATGAGCACCGAGAGCAACGTGGCGCAGAACGCGATCAGCAGGGAGATGCGCGAGCCGTACACGACCCGGCTGAACAGGTCGCGGCCGGTCTGCGGCTCGAGCCCGAAGAGGAAGTCGGGGCTGATGCCCGTTCCGCCCTTCGGGATCTGGGTGACGGGGTCGATCAGGTCCTGGTGGAACTCGTACGGATCGTGGCCGAAAAGCCGCACCACGACCGGCGCGAAGATCGCCACGAAGATCAGGAAGATCACGACGAACGCGCCGGTCATGGCGACCTTGTCGCGCTTGAGACGGCCCCAGGCGATCTGTCCGAGCGAGCGGCCCTGGATCGCCTTTCCGCTCGCACCCTCGAGCACGGCCTCCGGCTGGCTCTCGACGCTACTGCCGGGCACGTCGAGCGGCGCGCTCATACTGTCG
>PKER01000263.1 GCA_002919115.1 bacterium | reverse complement strand
AGCTCGAGACCGCGCTCGCCGAGGCCGAGCGCGCTTGGAGCTCGCTCGCCGGCCGCATGGGCACCGCCCAGCCCTAAGCGCCCGGATCGCACCCGCGCAGGCGGGGCCGGGTCCGCCGGCACTGCTAGCCTTCGATTGCCCTTTGTTGGCCTGCTTCGCAAGCTCTGGCCACGACGTAGCGAGCTCCTCATGAATCACGCTTCGCGGCTCCCCGAGAGCCGCAACCAGGACCACTTCCCCGATCGCGAAGGTCCCCGCGAAGAGTGTGGGGTGTTCGGCGTATACGCGCCGGGCCGTGAGGTAGCCAAGCTCGCCTACTTCGCCCTGTACGCGCTGCAGCACCGCGGCCAGGAGTCGGCCGGCATCGCCACCTGCGAGGGCGGCCACATCACGACGCTGCGCGATACCGGCCTCGTCTCCCAGGTCTTCGACGAGGGCAAGCTGCGCGCCCTCGACGGCGACATGGCCATCGGCCACGTGCGCTACTCGACGACCGGCGGCGGCTCCTGGGAGAACTCGCAGCCCGTGTGGCGCGACGACGGGCGCGAGGTGGCGCTCGCCCACAACGGCAACCTGACCAACGCGGTCGAGCTCTACAACGAGCTGCGCGCGAAGGGCATCCGCTTCCGCGGCACCTCCGACTCCGAGATCATCGCCGCCCTCCTCTCGATCGAGGAGGCGCGGCCGATCGAGAACGCCGTCGAGGCGGTGATGCCGCGCCTCAAGGGCGCCTACTCGACCGTCGTCATGACCAAGCGCGCCGTCGTCGCCTTCCGCGACCCCTACGGGGTGCGCCCGCTCGCGCTCGGCAAGCTCGGCTCCGACTACTGCGTCGCGTCGGAGAGCTGCGCCTTCGACATCATCGGCGCCGAGTTCCTGCGCGAGGTGCAGCCCGGCGAGCTGATCTCCATCGGCGAGCGCGGGATCGAGACGCGCCAGGTGATGCCCAGCCCGCGGCGCGCGCACTGCGTCTTCGAGCACATCTACTTCTCGCGCCCCGACACGCGGCTCGAGGGGCGCGTCCTGCAGGAGGTCCGCGGCAGGATGGGCGAGATCCTCGCCCGCGAGGCGCCCGCCGACGCCGATCTCGTGATCGCCGTGCCCGACTCGGGCAACCCCGCCGCCAACGGCTACGCGCGGGTCTCTGGGCTGCCGAAGGACGACGGGCTGATCAAGAACCGCTACGTGGCGCGCACCTTCATCCAGCCGGGGCAGGAGCTGCGCAAGCACGGCCTGCGCATGAAGTTCAACCCGCTGCCGGAGATCGTCCGCGGCAAGCGGCTCGTGGTCGTCGACGACTCGATCGTCCGCGGCAACACCACCAAGCAAATCGTCGGCATGCTGCGCGACGCCGGCGCCACCGAGGTGCACCTGCGGATCTCCGCGCCGCCGATCCGGCACCCCTGCCACTACGGCGTCGACATGCACACCCGCGAGGAGATGGTCGCCCACCAGCGCACGCCCGAGGAGGTGGCGGCCGAGGTCGGCGCCGACTCGCTGGCGTACCTCTCCATCGAGGGTGTCTACGAGGCGGTCGGCACGCCGCGCGAGCACCACTGCGACGCCTGCTTCACCGGCGAGTACCCGCTGGGCGAGGGGCGCGACGACAAGTTCGCCCTCGAGGCGATCGCGACCGTCCCGGTCCAGTCGTAGATGGCGACGCCGCAGCCGGGGCGAACCTCCGCCGCTCGGCCCTGAATCCTTCGTGGACGTGATCACCGGCGATCTGGAAGCGGCGCTGCACAGGCACTTCGGGCACGCGGCCTTCCGGCCCGGCCAGCGGGAGGCGGTCGCCGCCGCGCTGGAGGGCCGCGACGTGCTGCTCGTGATGCCGACCGGCGCGGGCAAGTCGCTCTGCTACCAGCTGCCTGCGCTGGAGGACGACGAGCGGCTCACGGTGGTCGTCTCGCCGCTGGTCTCGCTGATGCAGGACCAGGTGGAGAGCCTCGGCGACCGCGCCGAGCTCGTGAACGCCCAGCGCACGCCCGCCGACAACGCGCGCTCGCTGCGCCGCGCCCTCGCCGGCGAGGCCCGCCTGCTCTACGTCGCGCCCGAGCGCTTCTGGGCGCCCGGCTTCGGCGCCCAGCTCAAGGGCAGGGTCGGGATGTTCGTCGTCGACGAGGCCCACTGCGTGAGCCAGTGGGGCCACGACTTCCGCCCCGAGTACTTCCGCCTCGGCGAGATCGCCAAGCGGCTCGTCGCGCGCTCGATCTTCGCCGCCACCGCCACCGCGACGCCGCGCGTGGCGGCCGACATCGTGCGCCGTCTGGGGCTGCGCTCGCCGGTGCGGATCACCACCGGCTTCGAGCGCCCCAACCTCTCCTACGACGTGGTGAGCGTGCGGGGCGAGCGCGCCCGCGAGCGCGCGCTCACCGAGCTGCTCGCGCAGCCGGGCGCCTTGCCCGCGATCGTGTACTCGGGCACGCGCAAGCGCGCCGAGGAGACGGCGGCGCGGCTTGCCCGCGAGCTCGGCGAGCGCGTGCTCCCCTACCACGCGGGCATGGAGCGCGACGAGCGCGCCGCCGCGCAGCGCGACTTCATGAGCGGGGAGGTGCGCATCGTGGTCGCCACCAACGCGTTCGGCATGGGCGTCGACAAGCCGGACGTCCGCACGGTCGTCCACGAGGCCGTGCCCTCCTCGCTCGAGGCCTACTACCAGGAGGCCGGGCGCGCGGGCCGCGA
>PKER01000025.1 GCA_002919115.1 bacterium | reverse complement strand
GAATCCCGCACCTAACCCGAGCATGGCAATCACGAGCCCGCCGACGAAGAACCTCTGTGAGACGCCCGGCACGCCTCGAACGGTATCAGCACCTCACTCTCGTCCTGCTCGGTTATGCGAGCCGGTTCGCGGTCAACGGTCACACAGTCGCGAAGGCCGACATCGCAGCCTACCTCGATGTCCTCGACGAGCTCAGGCTTCGACCACAGGCCCCTCCTCCAGCGGCGCGACCATCCCGACGCACAGAAGCTGCTGCCGCGCGCTCCCGGGCGGCGTCCAACCTGAAGACCTGGCTTCAGGGCACCGATCGCGACGTCTCGCCCGAGCACCTGCAGGTCTATCTCGACGAGTTCGTTTTCCGCCACAACCGTCGCCGCATGCCGATGGCGGCCTTCCAGACCCTGCTCGGGCTCGGCGCGCTGCACGAGCCGACGACCTACCGGGAGATCACTCCTCGGCGGGATCGGGCTGCCGCCTGAGCTAACCGCATAGTCATGTGGGCCCCATACGCAGGACGCGCTTCAGGGACCTCTTCCCCGTGCCGCCGCAGCGCTCGTGAAGGGTGGCGATACGATCGCGCGTGAGACGGTTCAAATACCGTCCGGTCAAGGCGACTAAAGCTCGTCGGCGACCTCGCCGTTGGCCTTGACGAAGACGACGCGGTCGCCCTCGCGCAGGGCGCCGGCCTCGCCGGCGGTCAGGCCGAGCAGCTTGCCGCCGCGGATCACGGCGACGAAGGTCTCGCTGCGGTCGGGGACGATGCCGACCTCCGCCGCCCGCACCGGGCGCTCCAGGAGGTCGAGGCCGGTGCCCGACTTGAGCAGGTCGTTGATCACGTTGGCCGAGTGCGGCGTGCGCGAGGCCAGGCCGATCAGCCGCCCGGCGGCCTCGGCGGAGACGATCACCGAGTCGGCACCCGACTCCTTGAGCAGATCGGCGTTGTCCTCCTCGCGGCAGGAGGCGACCAGCCGCACCTTCGGGTTGAGCTCGCGGGCGCGCAGGGTGTTCAGCACCGCGGCATCGTCGTTTTCGGGGGCGACCAGCACCGTGGCGGCCTGCTCGATCCCGGCGGCGCGCAGCACCTCGCGGTCGAAGCCCGAGCCGAGGATCGCCGTGTGCCCGTCAGCCGCGGCGGGGTCGACGGCCTCCTTCTCGGTGTCGATGACGACGATCTCGCCGGCCTCGCCGGAGCCGCGCAGATAGTCGATCGCGCTGCGGCCCTTGACGTCGTAGCCGCAGACGATCGCGTGGTCGTGCAGCTTGCGCTGGTAGCGGCGCAGCCGCCAGAGAAAGCGTGAATGTGAGGCCAGGACTTCCAAGGTCGTTCCGACCAAGAGGATCAGGAAGAGCACGCGCGCCGGGGTGACAATCACGGTATTGAGCAGCCGCGCCGTGTCGGAGACCGGGACGATGTCGCCGTAGCCGGTCGTCGTGATCGAGACCGTGGCGTAGTAGAAGGCGTCGAGCAGCGAGATCCCCCCTCCCCCGGTCTGATCGACGTAGCCCGAGCGCCCCAGCCAGCAGGCCATGGCGATCACGACCAGCAGGATGATGGCGCCGGCGACCCGCTGCTCGAGGGGCGCGCAGCGGGTTCTTGCTGGCGGCGGCGAAGCGAAAGCGCTCGGGAGTCATCGCCGCCGATCGTGCGTTAGGCGCTCGTCCCGCCCGCCGGCTTTGGCGCTCGCGACAAAAGCGCTCGCCGCGGCGGGCGCGCGGGCGATGATCGCCGCACATAGACCAAGGGGGCGCCAGGCTTCGACGAGGCCGCGGCGCTTCGGGTCGCAGGCCGAGAGAGCCTCGGGGAGCTCGTAAAACAGCCGAGGGCAAAAATCAGATGGCAACCGAGAGGTAGCCCTGGCCTAAGCAAGGCCAGCGTCGCGCCCGGCCAGCCCGCGGCCCGGAGAGCGGCGTCAGCAGGCGGGCTTGGCTGAGAGCCGGCGCTCCGGGGCGCTCAGCGAGATCGAGCGGAGCTGCAAGGCCCGGCGCCCCCGGCGGCGCGAGCGGCGGGCCGAAGAACAAACAAGCGCCGCCACGTTCAAAAGCCTGTGAACGACCCGCGAGCTCCGAGCCTCGGACGCCGGTTCAACTCCGGCCGCCTCCATCCCCCGAGGCCCTCGCGCCGCCTTTGCGGCCGCCCGTCCCCCGGGTCTCGCGGAGGCTAGGAGAGCGAGCCGCGCGGGCGGGAGCGCCTGAACGACACGCCCTGCGGAGCGACGGCCCAGGCTTCTATCGATTTGGGGCGCGGCTTGCGGAACAACGCGCGAGCGCCGTAGAACCGTGACGCTCTTGGCGCGAACGGCCTAATCCGCCCCGTCCTCCACGTCGAGGATGACCTTGTCGTCGCGCGTATCGCGCACGACGAAGTCGAACGGCGCGCGCTCCTCGAGCTCGCGCAGGAGCGCGACCGGCTGCCCGAGGCGAAGCTCGAGCGTCGCGCGCCCCTTGGCGAACCGCTTCACCGAGATCTCCGAGGTCCCGCCGATCGCCGCGGCGGCGTCCTCGAAGCTGACGAGCTGCGAGAAGTCCGCGAGGGGCCCGACCTCGACCTCGACCAGGCCCTCGAACAGCTCCGCCGGGTCGAGGTCCCCGTGGTGGCCGTTGCCGTTGGCGGAGCCGTTGCGGGCGGCGCCGTTCGCGGCCGCGCCGTTCGCGGCCGGGCCCATCCCGGCCGGGTTCGCGGGCTCCGGAGCCG
>PKER01000310.1 GCA_002919115.1 bacterium | reverse complement strand
GGGGTGCACCACGACGACCACCTCGAACTCAGCGGGGTCCACGGTCTGCGCGGCGAGCGCCTCGAGCGCGAAGGCGAGGCGCGTCTCGCGCGCGTGCGTCGGGATCACCACTGAGACCCTGGGCGCCATCGGGGCGCCGAGCCTAGATCACGCGTCCCGCGCGCGTTCCACCCAAACCCCACGTTCAGCCCTGGTCGTCGTTTTCCGGCTACCAGGGCTGAACATCGCGGCCCGAACCGGGACGTTCAGCCCACGTCGTCGTTTTTCGACGACCAGGGCTGAACGTCGGGGTGCGGGGGAACTGCTACCCGGGCGGGCGCGCGCGTCTAACCTGCGGCCATGGTGACGGGTACCGAGGGGGAGACCACCGCGGAGGCACTTTGGGAACGCGTGAACCGGCTGAGCTGGTATCACGCCATCGAGCTCGAGCCCGGTCGGCTCACGCCCGGCTGGTTCGACCTGCGCGAGTACGTCCATCACTACGGGCTGCCGGAGCGGATGGACGGCATGCGCGCGCTCGACATCGGCACCTGGGACGGCTGGTGGGCTTTCGAGATGGAGCGCCGGGGCGCCGAGGTCGTGGCCCTCGACCTGGACGACGAGCGCGACCTCGACTGGCCGCCCCGCCGCCGCCCGAAGGAGTTCTCGCCCGAGCCCCGCGGCGCCGGCTTCCGGCTCGCCCGCGAGGCGCTCGGCTCGCAGGTGGAGCGCGTGAACATGTCGATCTACCACGCGACCCCCGAGGAGCTCGGCACGTTCGACTTCATCTTCTGCGGCTCGGTGCTGATCCACCTGCGCGACCAGTTCCTTGCGCTGGAGCGCATCGCCGGGCTCTGCACGGGCACGTTCGTTTCGGCCGAGGAGTACGACTGGGCCGCGTCACTCTTGCCGTTCCCGGTCTCCCGCTACCGCGTCGACCGCGACAGCGACATCGTCTTCTGGCAACCCGCGAAGAAGACCTGGAAGCGCATGCTGTGGTCGGCGGGCTTCGACCGCGTCGAGGAGTACGGCACCTTCACGCTGCGGCCCCGCGACCGCTCCTTCAAGGTGCGGCACGTCGTGCTGCACGCCCACAAGCTGTAGGGCGCCGCAGCCGCCGGCCCTAGGCCGCCGTGGGCTCGGCCCCCGCGCGAGCGCGGCGCAGGTACCCGAGCATCTCGCGCAGCAGGCTGCGCTCGACGGCCGCGGTGGCGACGATCGTGACCGCCGTGTAGACGAGCAGCTCGCCGAGCGCGAGCGCCGCGCTGCGCTCGCCCGTCTCGGCGGCGCGGAGGGCGAGCACCGCGAGCGCCGCCGGCACCGTGGGCGCGACCGAGCGCAGCACGTAGGCGACCACCGGGAAGCCCGGGAAGAGGCGCAGCACGTAGAACACGCGCCCGGCGAGCGAGACCGCCGTCATCACGACCATGCCGGTCGCGAATCCCTCGAGGCCGTGGCTGAACATGAGCGGGATCGCCGCCGCGCAGAACGCGACGAGCGCGGCAGCCGCGACCCAGGCGATCGGCGTCGTGCGGCCGAGCGCCCGGTAGAAGGCGTTCCAGTTGAAGCCGACGTGGTTGACCGCCGCCATCAGGCCGAAGACCTGCAGCAGGATGCCCACGTCCTCCCAGTTAGAGCCGAGCACGTAGGCCACGATGTCGTCGGCGAACAGCGAGAGCGCGACCCCGAACGGGATCGCCCACATCAGCGCGATCCGGTTCGACTTGGCGAACGCCTCGCGCAGCAGCTCGCGCTGGTCGGCCACCCGGCAGATCGCCGGGTACATCGCCTGCGTGATGACCGCGTCGGCGCGGTCGGTCCACTGGGTGATGATCGCGGTGAGCCCGATCGCGCCCGCCCCCGCGAGCCCGAGGGCGAGCTCCCCGAAGAACACCGAGAACTGCGCGATCAGAAGCCCGCTCATCACCGCCACGAACAACGGCAGCGAGAACGCGGCGTAGCTGCGCAGCGTGGGCACGTCGAAGCGCAGGCGCAGGCGGTACGGCGACGCGATCACCGCCACGATCCCGCCGACCGCGGCGCCGGCCACCGTGCCCGCCACGAGCGACCAGTAGCCCGCCCCGGCCGCCGCGAGCGCGACGGTGACGACGAAGCTCACGACGGGGTCGACCGAGAGCAGCAGACGCTGGCGCAGAAAGTCGAGCCGGCGGTAGTAGACCCAAATCGGCGACTGCAGCGCGAGCCCGGGCAGCATCAGGGCCAGCGCGAGCCCCGGGAGGAGCAGCTCCCCCTGGCCGTAGGCGAGCGCGAGCAGCGGCGCGAGGGCGAGCGCGCCCACCACCATCAGCCCGGTGGAGAGCAGCTCCAGCGTGAACGCCTTCTGGAAGGCGGCCTCCTGGTCGTCCTCTTCCTGCTGGATGTACTTGTCGCCGACCAGGGACACCTTGAGCGCGATGATCAGCGCGATCCCCAGGAACAGGATGCTCCACACCCCGAACTCCTCCTGGGTGAGGAACGCGGCCGCGATCACGGCCTTGAGCAGGTTCAGGGTGCCCAGGACGATCTGGAACGCGGAGTTGATGAGCGCGCCGCGCGCCGCCGCCCTCCGCCTCCCGCCGACGGGCGCTTCGGTCGTCACGGCGCCAGTGTAAATCGGGCGGGACGCCCCCAACCCCGGTTCAGCCGGTGGGCCCAAGCCCCTCGAGCAGCTCCCTGATGCGGCGCTCGAAGGGGCGCTCCTCGAACGAGCGCGCG
>PKER01000270.1 GCA_002919115.1 bacterium | reverse complement strand
GCGCCGCCCAGCGGGAGCTGCGCGCCTGCGGGCTCCGTCCCGCCAAGCGCGCGGACCTGACCGCGAGCTCCGACCTCACCCCGCAGGAGCGGATGGTCGCGCACCTGGTGGCCGGCGGCGCGACGAACCGCGAGGTCGCTGCCGAGCTGTTTTTGAGTGTGAAGACGATCGAGTACCACCTCAGCCGCATCTACCGGAAGCTGGGCGTCCGCTCGCGCACCGAGCTCGCCGCGCTGCTCGCCGCGCCGGAGGGGCGCGAGGACTAGGGAAATCCCTGACGCGAACTCGGGCCCGCGTTGGCGAGCTTGTTGGGTGTGCGATTCGAGTTCGATACGCGGCCGCTGTGCGGGGGGACTGCGGGCGGAGCCGTCGTTAGGGAGGGGTCCGCGGCGCAGCGCTTCAGCGGCCGCCTTGAGCCGTTTCGCACGCTCGAGGACCGCGGTCCGTACCTGACCCAAGGTGGACCGGAAGGTCTCCCGGCAGCACCCCTGCGGACCCCGGTCTGCGATGGCTGGCGCGTCGGCGCCCTGATCTAAGAAGCGCCGATCACCGCCGGCGCGCCAGCATCCACCAGCGCCTTCGGCAGCTCCACGGAGCCGTCGGGGCGCTGGTGGTTTTCGAGGAGGGCGATCAGCGTGCGGCCGACCGCGACCGCGGTCCCGTTCAGCGTGTGCACGGGCTGCGGCGGGGCCTCGCGCTCGGGGCGGAAGCGCGCCCGCAGGCGGCGCGCCTGGTAGTCGGTGGTGTTCGAGCAGGACGTGACCTCGCGGTAGCGCTCCTGGCTCGGGATCCACGCCTCGCAGTCGAACTTGCGGGCCGCCGGCGCGCCCAGGTCGCCGACCGCGATGTCGACGACGCGGTAGGGGATCTCGAGGGCCTGCAGGATGCCCTCCTCGATCGCGAGCAGGCGCTCGTGCTCGGCGTCGGACTCGTCCGGGTGCACGAACGAGAACATCTCGACCTTGTCGAACTGGTGCACCCGGAAGATGCCGCGCGTGTCCTTGCCGGCGGCGCCCGCCTCGCGGCGGAAGCAGGTGGAGATCCCCGCGTAGCGGCGCGGCAGGCTCTCGGCGTCGAGGATCTCGTCGGCGTGCAGGGCGGCCAGCGAGACCTCGGAGGTGCCCACGAGGAAGAGCTCGTCGCGCGGGATCTCGTAGATCATCTCGCGCTCGCCGGGGAAGAAGCCGGTGCCGAACAGGGGCCCCTCGCGGACCAGCACGGGCGGGACGACCGGCTCGAAGCCCTCGGCGCGCAGGCGCTCGACCGCGAAGCGGATCAGGGCGAGCTCGACGAGCACGAGGTCGCCGAGCAGGTACGCGAAGCGCGTGCCCGAGGCCTCCGCGGCCTTCTCGGTGTTGATCCAGCCGTGCGCGGTGCCCAGGTCGAGGTGGTCGCGCACCGGGAAGTCGAAGGTGGGCCGCTCGCCGACCTCGCGCAGCGTGACCGCGTCGTCGGGGCCGCCGTCGGGCGCGTCGGGGTGGGGGAGGTTCGGCAGGGTCGCCGCGAGCTCGTCGCGGCGCTCCTCGACCTCGGCGAGCTCCTTCTCCAGGCGCTTGATCTCGCCGCCGAGCTCGCGCATCTGGGCGATCGCCTCGGAGGCGTCCTCGCCCGAGCGCTTGGCCTGCGCGATCTGGTCGGAGACCCGGTTGCGCTCCGCCCGGCCCTCCTCGACGCGGGGCAAGAGCTCGCGGCGGCGGGCGTCGAGCTCGAGCAGCTCGTCGAGCGCCTCGGCGGCGCCGCGGCGGGCCAGCGCAGCGCGCGCCGCCTCGGGGTCCTCGCGAAGTCGGCGGAGGTCGAGCATCGCCCGGGTGGGCGCTACTCGTTCCGCCCGGCGTACTCGGCCACGAACTCGGCGACCGCCTGGGCCTCGTCGCCGGTCACGATGTTCTGCGGCATGAGCGCGCCGGCGAAGCCGCCGTTGCGGATCGCGTAGAGGACGTCCTCAACGGTCTCCTGGCGCTCGTCGAGGATCGGGCCCTGATGCGGGAGCTTGCGGTTCGCCGAACCCTTGGCGCCGGCCGCCTTGAGCGTGTGGCAGCCCGAGCAGCGCTCGGCGAAGAGGACGGCGCCCTCGTAGTTGGGATCGCCGGGCTCCAGCTGGATGCCCGAGCTCCCACAGGCCGACCCGAACATGGCCACTGCGATTGCTGCTGTCGTTGCGATTAGGGCACGCACCGCGGCGGCATCATACTTTCCGCTCCGCCTTGTCCGCTCCAAAACCAGAAGAGTTCCGCCGCGCGATGGCGCTCGTGCCCACTCCGGTGACCATCGTGACGGCCCCCGGAACTGGCTCTCCAGCGGGCGCTACGGCCAATGCGGTGGCCTCGCTCTCGCTCGAGCCGCCGCTCATGTTGGTCTGCCTCGACCGCCGCTCGCGGACGCTCGCCGCGGTGCGTCAGCAGGGCCGCTTCGCGGTCAACGTGCTGGGCGCGGAGGGCGAGGAGCACGCCCGCCGCTTCGCCGCGCCGGTGCCCCACGCGCAGAAGTGGGAGGGGGTCGGCTGGACCGAGCGCGCTGGCACGCCCGTGCTCGACGAGGCGATCGTCTGGGTCGCCTGCGAGCTGCGCGACCTGCTCGACGGCGGCGACCACGTGATCGTCACCGGCACGGTCACCGACCTCGGCCGGCGCGAGGGCACCCCGCTGATCTTCCACGGCAGCGCGTACCGCCCGCTGGCCTGAGCCCGCCCCCGCCCGCCACCCCGAGTGAGGCGGATTTGTTCGG
>PKER01000155.1 GCA_002919115.1 bacterium | reverse complement strand
CGCCGGCGACCCCCTCCCCGCCGGGAACCGGCGCGACGAGGCCGCGACGCAGCCCCTCCGCCGCCCACTCCCGCGGGGCCAGCTGGCCATCCCCGCAGGCCTCGGCCACCGCATCGCCCAGGCGCTCCAGGTAGCCCGAGCCGTGGCCCTGCAGGCGCCTGTCCTCGGCGAGCAGGCGCTGCGTCGCGCCGCGGGAGGCGACGATGCTCGCCAGGTTCGAGTCGACCGGGTCCCGCAGCCGCAGGACCACGACGTCCGCGCCGAGCACCTCGGCCGCGGTCGCGACGATGAGCTCGAAGACCTCGTGCAGGGCGCGCTGGGCGACGATCGCGCGCTGGACCTCGAGCAGCCCCGCAAGCAGTCCGCTCCGTTCCGCGCGCTTGGCCTCCATCGCCCTTCGCAAAGCCCCGGTCCCTCGTGCGCGAGTCTACGGCCGGGGCGCTCGGCCCCGCAACCGGCATCCGCGCGGCCTTCATTCCCGGTTCTGTGATTCGACGGCGACGGCCGGACGCCTCGCCGGTCGCGCGGCCAGGATGCGAACTCCCACGCTCGGTGGTTCAATCCCGCGCATGGACCCGCGCGACGCGCTCGCCCGCAAGGCGGTGCTTGCGTTCCTCGGCCGGATTCGCGGCGGCCGCCTGGTGGTGGCCGAGGACGGCCGCGAGCACGTCTGCGGCGACCCGTCCGCGGAGCTGCGGGCCACCGTCTACGTCGAGCGGCCGCGCGCCTGGCGGCGGATCCTGCGCGGCAGCGTGGGCGCCGGCGAGGCGTTCGTGGACGGCGACTGGCGGGCCGACGACCTGGTCGCGGCCCTGCGGATCGTCGCGCGCAACCTGCACGGCCTCGACCGCCTGCGCCGCCTCGCCCATCCGCTCACCGGGCCGGTGCAGCGCGCCCTCGCGCGCGTGCCCCGGAACACCCTGCGCGGCGCGCGCGAGAACATCTCCGCGCACTACGACCTCGGCAACGACCTGTTCGCGGCGTTCCTCGACGAGCGCATGATCTACTCGTGCGCGTTCTTCGAGGACCCGGGCGCGAGCCTCGAGGACGCGCAGCTCGCCAAGCTCGAGCGGATCTGCAGGGCGCTCGAGCTCACCCCCGACGACCACCTCGTCGAGGTCGGCACCGGCTGGGGCGGCCTCGCCATCCACGCCGCCTCCGAGTACGGGTGCCGCGTCACCACCACGACGATCTCGCGGCGCCAGGCCGAGCACGCGCGCGCCAAGGTCGCCGAGGCGGGCCTCGACGACCGCGTCGAGGTCGTGGAGCGCGACTACCGCGAGCTCACCGGCCGCTACGACAAGCTCGTCTCGATCGAGATGATCGAGGCGGTCGGCTGGCAGTACTTCGACGAGTTCTTCCGCCGCTGCGCCGGCCTGCTCCACGACGACGGGCTGATGTTCCTGCAGGCGATCGTGATCGCCGACGAGCTGTACGAGCACGAGAAGGCGGCACGCAGCTTCGCGAACACCCATATCTTCCCCGGCGGCTGCCTGCCGTCGCGGCGGCTGATCCGCGAGCTCACCGCCGCCCACGGCCTGCGGGTGGTCTTTTGGGAGGACATCACCGCGCACTACCCGCCCACCCTCGCCGCGTGGAGGGAGCGCTTCAACGAGGCGGCGCCGAGGCTGCGCGAGCACGGCTACGACGAGCGCTTCGCGCGCCTTTGGAACTTCTACCTGGCCTCCTCGGAGGCGGGCTTCCGCGAGCACCGGATCGGCGACGTGCAGGCGCTGTTCGCGAAGCCCGGCCACGCGGGCCCCAAGCGCGCGGAGGCGACGGCCGCCGCTGGGCGGGCCACCTGATCGAGTCTTGTCGCCCTCTCGACCAGGAAAGTCGATCAGGGGGCATGATTAGGGCGTGATCCTCCAGCGGACCGAGGAGAGCAACGTCCTCTCGAACGCGTACCTCGTCGTCGACGAGATCGGCGGCAAGGGCGTTCTGATCGACGCGAACGGCGCCACCGACCCGCTGTGCGAGCGCGCCGAGCGCGAGGGCACCGACGTGACCCACGTCCTGCTCACGCACGCGCACTGGGACCACGTGGTCGACGTGCAGCGCGTAGCCGAGCGGCTCGGCGCCGTGATCTGCGCGCACGCGGACGTCGCGCGCGAGGTCGACGGCGTGGCCGAGACGCTCGCGGACGGCGACGAGCTTGCGGTCGGCGGGCTGCGCATCCAGGCGATCGCCACGCCCGGCCACGCGGCGGGGCACCTCGCGTTCTTGATCGACGGCACCGACTGCGTCGTCGGCGACACGCTCTTCCGCGGGACCGTGGCGGGCACGCTGGCGCCCGGCGCGTCGGGCTTCGCCGATCTGCGCCGCACGATCATGGAGCGCCTGCTCGCGCTGCCGCCGAAGACCCGCATCCACCCCGGCCACCGCGAGCCGACGACCGTCGCCGCGGAGCTCGAGTCCAACCCGTTCGTGCGTGTCTGGCGCGGGCTCGACCCGGAGGGCACCGACCGCTGCTGGGTCGGCCCCGACCCCGCCGACCAGCGCGAGGCGACCCTCGTGCTCTGGGCGCCCGACTACGACGGCGGGCACAAGGCCTGGGTGCGCTTCCCCGACGGCGAGGACGCGATCGTCGGCGGCTCGCAGGTGCGCCGCACGAGCACCTGAGGCGCACCGGGCGTGGCCGGCGCGACCACGACACTCGCCTCCCGGCGCGCCGCCGCCCAGCTGCTCCACCGTCCGGCGAAGCCCCGGCACCCCGCGGACATCCTGCGCGCGATCGC
>PKER01000169.1 GCA_002919115.1 bacterium | reverse complement strand
GAGGACAGATGATCAGTGGACTCGATTTCGTCGCCGTGCCCTCGCGGGACCCCGACCGCGCGCGCGAGTTCTACGTCGACACGCTCGGACTGCGGCCCGACGAGAAGGCCCTCTACGAGTTCTGGGCGGGCGACACGTGCTTCGCGATCTGGGACCCGGAGCGGATGGGCGGCGGCGAGTTCGTGCCCCAGCGAAACGCGCACATCGCGTTCCACGTCGACGATGTCGAGGCGGCCCGGGCCGAGCTGGAGGCCAAGGGGGTCGAGTTCTTGGGCGAGACCTTCGACACCGGCGTCTGCCACATGGCCTTCTTCCGCGACCCCGACGGCAACGACCTGATGCTGCACAGTCGGTACAAGCCGCGGGAGTAGCGGTTCGCGGCGAGGCCGGCGGCGTCAAGGGGTGTCGCCGGCCTCGCGCTTGATCCGCTCGAAGGTCGCGACGATTCCGGGGTGGCGCTTGAGCTCGTCCAGCGTCGGGCAGGTCGGGAGCGGGTAGCCGGGGGTATCGGCGTAGGCGTCGATCGTTTCGAGCTCGACGAGCTTGTCCATCGTCCAGGGGCATTCGGGGAACTGACCTTGGCTGCCGAGGAGGGGCCGCGGCGCGGGTGAGACAGGGTGACTTGCGAAGGAGCCCGACACAAGACGGGCTGCCGCGAACCCGGCGGGAATCAGTACGGCGGCCGCTGCGGCGACGGCGAGCGCCCGCCGGCCGCGACCCTCGAAGCGCCCCCACAGTCGCCACCGGGCTTCCGCGTCGCGAGCCGCCGCACGCCGCAGACCCTCTTCCAAGGCGTCGCGATGCTCGATGAGCGCGTTGATCCTTGGCACGTCCGATCCCATTGGTCCTCCTATGCGGTGTTGGGCTGGCCCTGGAGGGCATTGGTGAGCGCCGTGAGCGCACGGGAGACGCGCGCGCGAGCGGCCGCCTCGGAGATCCTCAGGCGCCGGGCGACTTCCACGTAGGGCAGGTCCTCGACGACGCGCAGCCGCAGCGCATCGCGCTGTTCGGCCGAGAGCTGCCCCATCCCGGCCTCCACGAGCGCGCGAAGGCCGACCAGGTCCCCGAGGTCACGCACCTCCGCGGCCTGCGCAGCGGTGACGGCAGGGAGCTCGATCTGGAGGCGGCTGAGCGCCCGGCGCTCGAGGCGCCCGCGCCTGTGGTAGCGGCTCAGCTTGCTCTGGGCGATCCGGTAAAGCCAGGCCTCCGCTTCCGGCGCGGTATGCCCGCGGAACCGCTTGCGCGAGATGTACGCCTGCGCGAACGTCTCGGCCGTCAGGTCAAGCGCAATCTCCGGGTCGAACACCCGGCGGGCGAAGTACGCGACGATCGCCTCGTAGCGCTCGCGATAGAAGCGGGTGAACGCCTCGGGGTTCCGCC
This sequence comes from bacterium, assembly GCA_002919115.1. GTDB lineage: Bacteria > Actinomycetota > Thermoleophilia > Solirubrobacterales > 70-9 > RSA11. The sequence continues at coordinate 1,384 of PKER01000169.1, read as the reverse complement.
GCGATTCAACGAGTGGATGCGTGCTCTCGACCTGCGCCACTGCCGGATAAGAGCCTCGACGGCTCCGGAAAGTGACGCGACGATGGCACGAAAAAAACGCGCCCGACAGGATTCGAACCTGTGACCTTCGGTTTCGTAGACCGACGCTCTATCCGACTGAGCTACGGGCGCGAGCACCGAAAGGCTAGCGACCTCTGCGCGGCTTGCGCGACCTGATTTCGCTCAGGCGACGCGCTCGGCGCCGGTATAGACGTTGACGCTCCCGCCGCGCGCGAAACCGGCCAGCGTGAGCCCGCGCTCGGCGGCCAGTTCGATCGCCAGCGAGCTCGGCGCCCCCACTCCGACCAGCACAGGGCAGCCCGCGAGCGCGGCCTTCTGCACCAGTTCGAAGGAAAGCCGGCCGGACACGCAGAGCATGTGATCGGCGAGCGGCACGAGGCCCTTGCGCAGCGCCCAGCCGATCACCTTGTCCATGGCGTTGTGGCGGCCGACGTCCTCGCGCGCCACGAGCAACTCCCCTCGGGCGTTGAAAAGACCGGTTGCGTGCAGCCCGCCGGTGAGCGCGAACGCCGGCTGGCGCAGGCGCTCGGGGAGCTCGGCGAGCAGGGCGCGCGCCACGCGCGGCCCGCCACGAACGGGCTCGCTGAGCACCGCGACGTGCTCGATCGCCCCCTTCCCGCACACCCCGCACGAGGAGGTGGCGTAGAAGCTGCGCGGGGACGGCTCGCACGCGAGCGGCCCCTCGACCTCGACGACGTTGCCGGCGAAGTCAGCGGCGGGCCCGACGGGGAGTGGGCCGCCGATCAGCCCCTCCCCGTGCAGGAACCCGAGGGCGAGCTCCTCGTCGTGCCCGGGGGTTCGCATCGTGACCGCGAGCGGGCGGCCGTCGACGCGGATCTCCAGGGGCTCCTCGACCGCGACCAGGTCCTCCTCCCCGTCGCGGACGATGCGCACCTGCGCGTGCGGGTTCTCGAGCGGAGCCGGGCTCGCCATGTGCGCAGTTTCCTCCTTCGCCGCCTTCCTGGCGTTCGCCGCCGATGAGGTGCAAGATATGCAGATCGCATCCGCATTGCGAAAACCGCGCCGTCGCTGGACGCCGTCCAACTGGGCCTCCTGGAAGCCGTTCGGCATCGGCGAGCAGCGCCCGAACAACTTCGGCGAGGTGCTGCGCGCGGCGGTCGAGAACCGCGACAACCCTCGCTACGCCTGGCGCATCCTGCGCGACGGCGTCTGCGACGGGTGCGCGCTCGGCACCAAGGGTCTTTCGGACTGGACGATCCCGGGCATCCACCTCTGCAACGTCCGCCTGCGGCTGCTGCGGCTGAACACGATGGGGCCGCTTGCGCCCGACGCGCTCGCCAACGTGAGCGGGCTCGAGGGGCTG
>PKER01000059.1 GCA_002919115.1 bacterium | reverse complement strand
GGTCCGCGAGGCCGCCCGGCTGCGCGCGCAGGCCCGCGGCACCGCCTGACCGCCTAGCCACGCCAGACGCGCAGATAGCCGTTCTTCACCCGGACGCTGCCCCGGCGGAAGCGCTGGCCGTCCAGCAGGCGCGCCTCGGCGCCCACCACCACGTTCACGAAGAACTTGCCCGGCGAGCTGCGCGTGAACTCGATCCCGCCGACCTTGTGCACGACGCAGGGCGTGCGGTGGGCGCTGCGGCCGTGCGTGCACGTCCAGCCGTTGCGCAGCGAGATCTTGGCCAGCTTGTCGTGGGCCACGCGCCGGGAGTTCTTGGCCGAGTCGACCGCCTTGCGGCGTGTGGCGAGCACGATCCCGTTGCGGAACGTGACCTTGTAGGGCAGGTGCCCGATGCTGAGCTTGAGCCGCGACTCCACGAACAGCCTCTCGCCCTCGCGCGGGGCCTTCACGGGGATCGAGTAGACGACCCGGTCGCGGGTGCCGGCCCCCTCGTTCGCCACCGGGATCCGCTTGGTGACAGGCTTCGCCGTCGCCTTCGGCTTGGGCACCGGCGCGTCGCCCGGGCGCAGGCGCATCGCCGCGAGGTTCGTGCGGGCCTGGTTGATGCGCCCGTCGCGGTCGTGCGAGCCGATCACGACCTTCTCGCCGCTGCGGGCCTTCTTGTTGGTGGCCTCGCCGACCAGGTTGAGGTAGCACGGGTCGCAGGGCAGCTGGTCGGGGAGCACCGTCTCGCGCACCGGGATGCTGAGCATGCAGTGGCGGTTGCGGTGCGGCTGCTTCTGCCGGCAGGTGATCTTCTCCTCGCGGCCGATCCGCAGGGCGTCCTTGCCACCGCGCGTCTTCGGGCTGGGACCCAGGACCAGCCTGCCCCTGACCGTCGGGTTGTAGCCGTAGACGCGCCCGATGCACGGGAAGCCCACGTAACGCGGGTGGGGCTTCAGGCAGATCGTCGCCTCGAAGTCGGCGCCGGCGAGCAGGCGGTCGCCCGGCTGCAGGTTCCCCAGCGCGCCCGGGCCCAGCGACGCGATCACCTTCGGCTTCTTCCCCGGCTTCTTGGCGACCGGCAGCGTCTTGACGAGCTCCGGCTCCTTGCCGGTCGCGGCGATCCGGATGTCCGCGTCGGTGCCGCCCTGGGCGAGCGGTACTCCCAAGGCGATCAGGGCGGCGACCAGGCCGCCGGCAGCAAAAAGACGCGTCATCACGGACTTCATCGGCACCTCTCCCTGTCGCGTGAACCTGCCGTCCGTCCCGCCGCCCATTAAACACCCATCCCCGCGCCCGCACGCCGGTCCGGGCACGGGGGGGTCAACTTGGGCTCACCGCGCCTTGGCGGCCTCGCGGCGCACCAGCCAGACGTTGACCGCCCACAGCACGCCGCCGAGCGCGACCAGGAGCGCCGCCCGCGCGTACACCTCCGCCTCGATCTGCGTGAGCAGGGCGATCGAGACGCCGACGCCGATCACGGGCACGATCGACGGCACCCGGAAGTGCTCGTGCTCGACGCGGTCGCGGCGCAGCACGAGCACCGTGACGTTCACGATCGCGAACACCACGACGAGCAGCGCCACCGTGGTGTCGGCCAGCTTGCTCAGGTCCGTGGTGACGACGAGCACCGCGGCGATCGCGGTGGTGAACAGGATCGCCACCACCGGGGTGCGCCGCCGCGCGTGGACCTCGGCGAACGGGCGCGGCAGGACGCCATCGTCCGCCATCCCGTAGAGCAGTCGCGAAGCCATGATCATGTTGATCAGCGCCCCGTTGGAGAGCGCGAGCAGGCCGATCGCCGAGAACAGCTTCTCGGGCACGCCCAGGGGCCCCTGCCTCACGACCTCGAGCAGCGGGCCGCTGGACGCGGCGAGGTCGCCGGTCGGCACCACCGCCGAGGCGCCGATCGCGACCAGCACGTAGATCGCCCCGGTGATGAACAGGCCGGCGAACAGGACCTTCGGGTAGACGCGGGTCGGCGAGCGGGTCTCCTCGGCGACGTTCACCGAGTCCTCGAAGCCGATCAGCGCGTAAAAGGCGAGCGTGGCGCCGGCGAGCGTCGCAGCGAACACGCTCGTCCCCTCCTTCCACTCGAAGGCGCGCCCGACCTCGGCGTCGCCCTGGCCGATCGCCACGACGGCGATCAGGATGATGAGGAGGAGCCCGCCGACCTCCACCAGCGTGAACCCCGCGTTCAGTTTCACCGACGTGGAGATCCCGCGGAAGTTCACGAACGCGATCAACGCGAGCAGCGCGAGCGCCACCGGGATCGTCCCCAGGTCCACGAACTCGGCGAAGTAGTCCCCGCCGAAGGCGCGGGAGAGCGCGCTCGCTGAGGTGATCCCCGACGCGGCCACCGCGAAGGCGACGATGAACGCGAAGAACGGGCGGCCGTAGGCGCGGTGCACGTACATGGCGGCGCCTCCCGCCCGCGGGTACTTCGAGACGAGCTCGGCGTAGGAGCCCGCCGTGAACGCGGCCATGACGAGCGCGAGCGCGAACGCCGACCAGATCGCCCCGCCGGTCTCGGCCCCCACCTTGCCGACCAGCGCGTAGATCCCGCCGCCCAGGATGTCGCCGACGATGAAGAGGAGCAGCAGCCGCGGCGTGATCGCCCTGCGCAGCCTGGTGCCCTCCTCGGGCACGCCCGCGCCCGACGGGCTCGACCCTCCTCTCCCGGGACCGCTCACAACGCGGGAGTAAACCTCCTCGCCCGGCGGCTCGGCATGCGGGTCAGCGGAAGAGGGCGGGTCCGCCGGGCGGCAGCGCGCGCAGGGCCCGCCACCAGCCGAGGGGGCCGCCGCGGCGG
>PKER01000341.1 GCA_002919115.1 bacterium | reverse complement strand
CGCCCGGCTGCGCGAGGTCCGCGCGCGCTTCCGCCGCGCCCAGAAGGCGCTCGCCGACCGGCTGGTCGCGATCTACAAGTCGAACGACCCGGCCGGCATCGACGTGCTGCTCGACGCCGAGGGCTTCGACGACCTCGCGACGCGGGCGGACCTCCTCCAGCGCATCCAGGAGGCCGACCGCGCCCTCGTGGAGCGCGTGCGGGAACTGCGGGCTGCCCTCAACGCCGAGGTCGAGCGCGTGGACGCGGCCAAGGCCGAGGCCGACGCGTTCAACGAGCGCGTCGAGGCCGCGCGCAGCGAGATCGCCGGCGTCCGCGACCGCGCCCTCGCCGAGGCCGCGAAGCTCGAGGAGGCCCGCGCGGCGCAGCTCGCCGCGATCGAGAGCCTGCGCTCGCGGATCGGGCGCTGGACCAAGCAGGTGCAGGAGCTCGAGCGCGTCTCCGCGGCCGAGGCCCGGCGCCAGGTCGCCGGCTGGTTCGGCGACTGGGCGATCCCCGAGGCGATCGTGATGTGCGAGTCGGGCGGCAACTTCAAGGCGCTCAACCCGGCCAGCGGCGCGGGCGGCGCCTACCAGATCCTGCCGTCCACCTGGAAGGCGTACGGCGGCAAGGGGCTGCCGCACCAGGCCTCGCCCGCCGAGCAGCACGCGATCGCGGCCCAGATCTGGGCCGACTCGGGCCCCTCCGCCTGGGTCTGCGCGGGCTGACGCTGCGCGACGCCGCGCGCGCTGGACGCCCTTCCTAGGGTCGTTCCCCTACGCGCGAGCACGTTTTCTCCGCAAGTTGCGCGATCGCGCGCGCGGGCCGGGCTTGACGCCGGGGGCTTGTGGTTACGTCGCCTGCGACGGATCGCTGACAACCACGAGCGAAGGAGCGGCTCAATGGGCTTCCGCAAGGGCTGAGAGAGCGCTGAGCGCACGCTTGGAGAGTTCCCGTGACCCACGGAAAGGGGGTGCGGCGATGGGCTTCCGTAAGGGCTGATCGCGATCGGCCAGGACGGCCGAAGCAGGTTTCTCGTGCCGGCGCGCGATCGCGGTGATCGCGCGCCGGCCCCAATCACAGGTGGTTCCCCGGAGGGGGCGGAAGGGCCTCAGCGCGGCACGGGCAGCTGCGCGTAACGCGGCCGCTTCGCGGCCTGCGCCGCCGCGTGCCGGATGATCCGGGCCTCGAGGTTGAGCTCGGCCTCGAAGTCCGCGTCGCTGCCGTGCTGGAAGGTGAGGCCGTCCTCCTCGAGCATCTCGATGAAGAGCTCGACGAAGCGCGGGTCGAGCTGCGTGCCCGCGACCGCGCGCAGCTCCGCGATCGCCTCATCGTGCGGGAGCGGCTCGCGGTAGGAGTCGCGCGCGGTCATCACGTCATACGTGTCGACGACGGCGACGATCCGGGCGATCGGCGGGATCTCGTCGCCGACGAGCCCGTAGGGGTAGCCGAGCCCGTCCATGCGCTCGTGGTGGGCGAGGATGATCTCGCTCACCGGGCCGTAGCCGTCGATGCCGCCCACGATCCGCGCCCCCTCGGCGGGATGGCGCTTGATCAGCTCCCAGTCGCGCTCGGTCAGCGGCGTGTTCGCCTTGAGGATCGAGTCGGGGAGGGCGAACTTGCCGATGTCGTGCAGAAGGCCCGCCGTGTGGGCCAGCTCCTGCTCCTCCTCGGACATCCCGGCGCGGGCGGCGAGCTCGCGCGCGTAGCGGGCCACCGCGGCGCTGTGGCGTGCGGTCATCCGGTCGCGGAGGTCGAGGGTGCGCATGAGCGTGCTGAGCAGCCCGACCTGGAAGCCCGCGAGCTGGTGCGCGCGGCGCTCGATCTCCTTGGCGCGCTCCTGCGAGATGAGCAGCGCGCCGACCAGGTACTGGAAGATCAGCAGGGCGACGCCGAACATCGCGATGGTCACGATCCCGAACGCGAAGTAGGCGAAGGCGATCCCCACGGCGAGCAGCGCGATCGCGAGCTCCGAGGGGAGGATCGGGATCAGGACCTCGCGGAAGGCCTCGCTGACCGGCGTGCCGGCCTCGTAGCGCGTGTACGCCGCGATCATCGTGAAGTTGAGGAGCAGCGCGCCGACGAAGGTGGCGAGCACGGCGATGTAGAAGCCGCTCTCCTCGTGCGTGAGGTCGAGCGCGTCGCGGGCGGCGTCGAAGCCGAGCGCGGCGAGCAGCGGGAACCACGTGTAGACGACGAGGTTGATCAGGAGGCTGGGCGCCGAGTAGCGCTCCACCAGCCAGCTCGCGACGATCGTGCCGAGCCCGACGATCACTGCGGGCGCGGCGCCGAGCAGGATCGCCGCGGTGACGATCGCGAGGAAGCTGCCCGAGGCGAAGACGCGGTTGGCGGGGACGGCGATGCGTCGGATGTCGGAGACCACCGCGAACACGAAGAGCATCGCGAGCAGGGGGAGGTCCCAGTCGGAGCCGGGGGAGAGCGCCGCCGTCAGCGCGAGGCCCGCCGCCAGGGCCGCGACCTCGAACGCGATGAACGCAGGGGAGGGGGCCCGCGTCATGCTCGGTTTCGCTCTCTCTCGCGTGTCATGGCCTCGCCGTGACGCCGCGGGGCGTTTCCCCCGACTTGCTGTGCTGCCACACCCTCTATTCGTCGTCCGCGCCAGATTCCTTGAACCGGAGCGCGGTTGGAATTGTGCCAGGGATCACAAGGGCGGGCGACGGTTCGCCGCTCAGGACACGCCGATCTCGGCGTAGACGGCGCGGATCCCCGCCAGCATGCGCTCGCGCGTGAAGCGCCGCTCGTACTCGGCGCGGGCCCGCGCGCCCAGCTCGGCGCGGCGCTCCGGGTCGCGCGCGAG
>PKER01000122.1 GCA_002919115.1 bacterium | reverse complement strand
GCGGCGTCGGCGGCGGCGACGATGCGCGCCCTCGACGCGGCGAGCTTCTCGCGCGCGTCCGCGTTGGCGAGCGCCGCGGTCACCAGCTCCGCGAACCCCGCCACCCGGTCCTCGACGCCGGGCTCGAAGCCGTTGGGCGTCGAGCTCACGACCATGATCCCGCCCCAGATCCGACCGGAGACGACGATCGGGGCGCCGACCACCGAGAGCATGCTGCGCTCGCGCAGCCGCTGGGCGAGCTCGCCCTCGACCTTGGAGTAGTCGTCGACGCGCTGGGGCTTCCCGGTCCGGTGGATCTTGCCGGTGACGGTGTTGGGGTCGATCGGGATGCGCTCGCCCACCGGGAAGGTGGGCTCGTCACGCGCCGACCAGACGCCGACCACGGTCGCCATGCCGTCGTCGTCGTAGCGGATCACGTCGGTGCTCAGGACGTCGAGGAGTCGCCCCAGCTCAACGCAGACGCGGTGGAAGAGCGTGCTCGCCGGCGTGTCCTGCGCGACCATCGTCGCGACGCGCCGCAGGGCCGCCTGCTCGGCGAGGAGCCTACGCAGGCGGGCGGGATCGCTGTCCTCGGTCATACCCTGGGTCGAAGGTAGCAGCGCGCCGCCGCGCCGTGCGCCTGCGCCTCTAGCATTGCCGCGTGGCCTCCTGGCAGCGGTTCGAAGAGGAGGCGCCTGAGCTCGCGGCCAAGGCCCGCGGGTTCCTCGAGGCGCGCGTACACAAGACGATCGCGACGCTGCGCGTCGACGGCTCACCGCGGATCAGCGGGATCGAGGCCTTCTGGGCGGGCGGCGAGCTGCTTTTCGGCTCGATGCCCAACGCGCGCAAGGCGATCGACCTGCAGCGCGACCCGCGTTTCGCCCTACACAGCGGCTCGATCGACCCGCCGGAGTGGGAGGGGGACACCAAGCTCAGCGGCCGCGCCGTCGAGATCACCGACCCAGAGGAGCGCATCCGCCTGTTCCGCACGCGGGGATCCGACCCGCCCTCGCCCCAGTCGCACCTCTTCCGCGCCGACCTCGCCGAGGTCTCCACGGTCAGTCTGAACCCCGAGCGCACCAAGCTCGTGATCGAGCTCTGGAAGCCGGGGCAGGGCGTGCGGCGCATGGAGCGCGCCTAACGCTCCGTCGCCGTCGCGATCGCCCACCAGTCGGGGCGGGTAGCCGGCCCTGCGCGGCATCCCCGTTTAATCCCTGCTACTTTGCTCGGGATTATTAGGCCTCCCTAATGGGGCGAGGCCTCTCCTCCCACCCTCAGAAAGGACGAAGCTTGCGACCGAATCGCATCTCCCTCCCCGTGCTCGCGATCGCCGCCCTGGCCGCGCTCGCCCTGGTTGCCTGCGGCTCTGAGGCCGGCGGCGTCAGCGAGGCGGACGGCGACGCCGCTTGGTCGTTCACCGACGGCTCGGGTAAGACCGTTGAGCTCGACGCGCGGCCGCAGCGCATCATCGCGCACGCGACCGCCGCGGCATCGCTGCTCTCGTTCGGCATCCGCCCGGTCGGCATCTACGCGGACACGCCGATCGAGGACGATCCCGGCCTTGAGCGGTTCGACCTCGAGGGCATCGAGATCCTCGGCGAGACCTGGGGCGAGATCGACGTCGCGAAGGCGGCCGAGCTGCAGCCCGACCTGATCGTCGCCGACTACTGGCCGCCCGAGGACGCCTACAGCGGCTTCGAGGAGGGCGTCAAGGAGAAGAGCAAGAAGCTGGCCGAGCTTGCCCCTGTCGTGGGCGCTGCCCAGGGCGAGTCGGTCGTGAAGCTGATCGAGACCTACGAGAGGCTGGCCGAGAGCCTGGGCGCCGACACCGACAGCCCCGAGATCGCCGCGGAGAAGGAGCGCTTCGAAAAGGCAGTGGAGAACTTCGAGAAGGTGACCGCGGAGAAGAGGGGCATCACCGCCCTCGCGGTCTCCCCGACGCCCGACCTGCTCTACGTCGCGGTCCCGGAGCACGCCCCCGAGCTCCTCGACTTCACCCGCTGGGGGCTTGAGGTGATCGTCCCGGACGATCCCGACCAGAAGCTCCCCTACTGGGAGAACCTGAGTTGGGAGAACGCCGACAAGTACCAGCCCGACCTGCTGCTGATCGACGACCGCAACTACCCGGACAACCTGCGCGACGCCGAGAAGCAGCCGACCTGGGAGTCGATCCGCGCCGCCAAGGAGGGCGCGATCGTGCCCTGGCCGGGCTACTGGCTCCACACCTACGCGGACCTCGCCGAGCAGCTCGAGCGGATGGCGAAGGAGATCGAGAAGCTCGACCCGAGCCTGGGCGACGAGTGAGCTAGGGCGGTGGCGTTCGCGGCGACACTCAGGGGCAGGGGGCTCGCGGCCGGGTTGGTCGCTCTCGCCGCGCTGCTCGCCCTGCTCTGCGTCGCCAGCATCGCCGTCGGCTCGCGCTCGATCGACTTCGCCACCGTCGTTTCCACGCTCACCGGCGAGGGCGGCGGCACGGACACCGAGACCGCGGTCATCAACGACATCCGCGTCCCGCGCACGCTGCTCGGGCTCTTGGTGGGCGCGGCGCTCGGGCTCGCGGGCACGCTGCTTCAGGGCGTCACGCGCAACCCGCTCGCCGACCCGGGGATCATGGGCCTGAGCGCAGGCGCGTCGGCGTTCGTGGTGCTCGGCGTCGCGCTCCTCGACATCCGTCAGCTCACCGCGTACGTGTGGCTCGCGTTCGCGGGCACGGCCGCGGCGGCCGTGCTCGTCTACGCGATCGCGTCGATGGGCCGGGACGGGCCGACCCCGGTGAAACTCGCGCTCGCCGGCGCTGCCGTGGCGGCCGGGATGTGGTCGCTC
>PKER01000006.1 GCA_002919115.1 bacterium | reverse complement strand
GGTTGCCCCCCTCGCCGGGGGGGTTGATCCCCGCGTCGGCGCCCGCAACGGCCTCCGCCGGCGCCGGCTCGTCCACCGGGCGCCACGCGTGCCAGTGGACCCGCGGGCCGCGGGCCCGGGCGCGCTCGGGGTCGCGGCTCAGGCCCACGACCTCAGCGCCCCGTTCGAGCAGCGCCGCGCAGACGGCCGAGCCGATCGATCCGCTCGCCCCTGTGACCAGGACGCGCATGCGCACCCGCAGTCTAGGTGCGCGCGGCCGCCCGGGCCAGCCCGCCCGCTAGCGGATGGCGGAGAAGGTGCCCGTCTCCTCGGAGAAGCGGGCGAGCCCCGACTTGCGCGCCTCCTCGACGACCGCGCGCGCGACGGCCGGCGCGACGTCGCGGTCGAACACCGAGGGGATGATGTAGTCCTCGTTCAGATCCTCCTCGTCGACGCACTCGGCGATGCCGCGCGCCGCCGCGAGCTTCATCGGCTCGGTGATCTGCGAGGCGCCCGCGTCGAGCGCGCCCCGGAAGATGCCGGGGAAGCAGAGGACGTTGTTGATCTGGTTCGGGTAGTCGGAGCGCCCCGTCGCCATGATCCGCACGTAGGGCTCCGCCTCCTCGGGCATGACCTCCGGCGTGGGGTTCGCCATCGCGAACACGATCGCGTCGTCGGCCATCCGCCCGAGCGCCTCGGGCTCGATGATCCCCGGCCCGGAGAGGCCGATGAACACGTCGCAGCCCTCGATCACGTCCGCGGGCGAGCCCTGCAGCTTGTCGGGGTTCGAGTTCTCGGCGTACCAGCGCTTGATCTCGCTCATCTCGCCCGACTGGTAGTCCGCGCGCTCGGTCGAGACCGCGCCCATGCGGTCGCACCCGATCACGTGCCTGACCCCCGAGGCGAGCATCATCTTCGTGACCGCGATGCCCGCGGCGCCGAGCCCGACGACCAGCACCCGCAGGCTCTCGATCGGCTTGCCGACGATCTTGAGCGCGTTGAAGAGGGCGGCCATCGTCACCACCGCCGTGCCGTGCTGGTCGTCGTGGAAGACGGGGATGTCGAGGACCTCCTTGAGGCGGTCCTCGATCTCGAAGCAGCGCGGGGCCGAGATGTCCTCCAGGTTGATCCCGCCGAAGGTCGGCGCCAGCAGGCGCACGGTCTCGACGATCTCGTCGGGGTCCTTGGTGTCGAGGCAGATCGGGAAGGCGTCGACCCCGGCGAACTCCTTGAAGAGCATCGCCTTGCCCTCCATGACCGGCATCGCCGCCTCCGGGCCGATGTCGCCCAACCCGAGGACCGCCGAGCCGTCGGAGACCACCGCCACGGTGTTCTTCTTGATCGTGTAGTCGAACGCCTTCGCGCGGTCGGCCGCGATCTCCTGGCAGACCCGCGCCACGCCCGGCGTGTAGGCCATCGAGAGGTCCCCGCGCGTCTTCAGCGGGTACTTGTTGTGCATCTCGATCTTGCCGCCGCGGTGGATCGCCAGCGTGCGGTCGACGTAGTCGAGCACGCGCGCCCCGCGGGTCGACCCGATCGCGCGCATGATCTCCTCCCAGTGGGCCTGGTCGCGCGCGTCGACGGTGAACTCGCGCACGCGCTTGCCCTCGCTGCCCGCGCCGGGGACGAGGTCGACGCTCTGCAGGGCCCCGCCGGCCTGCGCGATCGCGGCGGTGACCTGGGCGATCGGCTCCTGCCGCGCGTCGAGCTCGACGCGGACCGTCACCGAGAACTGGGCGCTCACTGGGCTCGCCATCCGGCGCGAACTATAAGTCGCGAGGTCCCCGCTCGCTCGCGGTTCCCGCTGCGCGCCGCCCGCCTCCATAAGATCGGGGCGTCGTGGCGGCCCGCTCCGAGAACGGCGACGGCGAGCTCTTCCTGATCGACGGGAACAGCCTCGCTTACCGTGCCTTCTTCGCGCTCCCGGACTCGATCGCGACCGCCGACGGGCGGCCTACCAACGCGATCTACGGGTTCGCCTCGATGCTCGCGAAGCTGCTCGTCGAGTACAGGCCGCGCGCCGTCATCGTCGCCTGGGACGCGGGCATGTCGGGCCGCGAGGAGGAGTACAAGGAGTACAAGGCCCAGCGCCCCCCGCGGCCGGACCTGCTCCGCGAGCAGTGGCCGCACCTGGCGCCGCTCGTCGAGGCCTTCGGCTTCCGCAACGTGCGCGTCGAGGGCTACGAGGCCGACGACGTGATCGCGACGCTCGCGACGCGCGCCCGCGAGCGCGGCGAGCGCGTGATGATCGTCTCGGGCGATCGCGACGTCTACCAGCTCGTCGGCGACGGCGTCCGCGTGATGACCACCTCCCGCGGGGTCACCGACACGAAGGTGTACGACCGCGAGGGCGTGATCGAGCGCTACGGGGTGCCGCCGGAGCTGGTTCCCGACCTGATCGGGCTGAAGGGCGACACCTCCGACAACATCCCGGGCGTCCCCGGGATCGGCGACAAGACCGCGGCCCAGCTCCTGCAGCAGTTCGGCTCGCTCGAGGGGGTGCTCGAGTCCGTCGACCAGATCTCGGGCGCGAAGCGCAAGCAGAACCTGATCGAGCACGCCGACGACGCGCGCATCTCCAAGCGGCTCGCGACGATGAAGCTCGACGTCGAGGTCCCCGACGACGTGATCGAGAACACGCCGGGGCCCGACCTGAGCAGGCTGCGCGACTTCGCGGCCGAGTTCGAGCTGCGCTCCGTGATCCAGCGCCTCGAGGAGGAGTGGGACGGCGCGGTGCCGGGCCGCACGGTCGACGAGACGATCGCCGTCGAGGCGGTCGAGGGCGAGCCCGCCGACCTCGCGGAGGGCCCGATCGCGATCGCGATCGCCGGCGGC
>PKER01000234.1 GCA_002919115.1 bacterium | reverse complement strand
TAGAACAGACGGAGGATGTCCTCGTCCGAGCTGTAGCCGATCCAGCGAAGCTGCTTCCCGCGCGGCGCCTTCTCGTTGAGGGACGCGGAGTACGACGGGTTGCGAACGAGCTCGATCTCGCCCTCGCCGTTCACCCGCCGCGGCACAAACCGCTTCGGCGCCTTGGTTCCCTTCGGGACGCGGAACGCGACGAGCAGCCGCGCAGGCCCCACGCCGCCCGTTGTGCACTTCGTGTTCTCCTTGCCGGCGCTGCACACCTTGAACGTCACGTCCACCTTCGGCTTCTTCCCGACCTGCTTGGCCTTTGGGTCGCCGACGAACTCGACGCAACCTGAGATCAGAGCCGCAAGCGCCAGCAGCGCGATGCCTGCGCCGAGGGCCTTCCCTGTCTTCATTTTGCGTTGAGCCTCCCTGAGCGTTCGGGTGAGTAGGACGCGGGGACTCTACAGACCGGCGCGGGCGGCAGCCAGAGCCGCCGCCGCCCGTGCCTTCGGGTCGCCGACGAACTCGACGCAACCTGCGATCAGGACCGGCCCCATGGCGGCGCTCCCCGCTAACGCTTGCGGGCGATGAAGACCCGGTGGCCCGGCACGAACGGCAGCTCCCCGTAGGCGCGACGGACGCGCACCGCAAAGCCCGCTTCGCGCAGCAGCGCCGCGGTCTCGCCCGCGGGCCTCAACCGCAGGCGGTGCGTCTCGACGCTGCGCCGGTAGGTGGCCCCGCCCGCGATCCGCCGGAAGGTCTCGATCGAGCGTTCCACCTGCCCCCCGCGTTCGCGGGCGCGCACCATGATCGCCCAGTCCTCGCCGGTGCGAAAGCCGTGCAGCTCGCCGCCGGGCACGCGACCGGGCACCGCCAAGTCGAAGATGAAGAGCCCTCCCGGGGGCAGCGCGTCGCGCACGCGCCCGAGGAGCGCGCGCCACTCCGCCTTGGTGCCCTTGGCCGCGCCCACGTAGCCGAGCACCTCGCCGAGGGCGATCACCGCCGCGCACGGCGGGATCCGCGCCTGGTGCCAAGAGCCCACCCGGAAGCGCGCCTGCGGGGCGCGGCTGCGCGCGAGCTCGACCATCGCGCGCGACTGGTCGATGCCGAGGACGTCGTAGCCCGCGGCGGAGAGCTCGGCGGCGGTCTCCCCGCTGCCGCTGCCCAGCTCCACCACCAGCCCCCCGTCGATGCCCGCGCCGCGCAGCATCGCGAGCACGCTCGGCGTCGCCTCGCGGGCGAAGTCGAGGAAGCCGGCGTCGTGGATGTAGGCGAGGTCGCGCCCGTAGTCGCCCATGGGCGCCGACACGCTATCGAGCGGGCGCGACCCGCGCCACGCGCTCGCGGTCAGTCCGCCGGGTACCGCCTCCCCGTGAACGCCTTGGGCGCCGACACCCTGTCCGCGTGGCGGCCGGGGACCCAGTAGGCGCGGCCGTCCGGGCCGCAGCGCGGCACCACCTGCTCGACCACCCGGTAGACGGCCGTGCCGCCAGTCGTGGACCTGACCAGCTTGGAGGAGCCCAGCGGCTGGGGCGGTTCCGCGTCCAGCCGGATGGTCAGCGGCCACCCGCTACGGGGACAGACGATCGGCTTTCCGCGGCGGTCGAGGACCGGGACCTCGTCGGTAGGACGAGGCGCGCCCGCCGGCCAGTCCGCCGGGATCCGCCAGCCGTTCGCAAGCTCTGTGGCCTGGGTGGGGCCGTGGTCGCCGGCTTCGTGCGCGTGACCCACGATCGTTCCGCCGAGCCCGATCCCGAACCCGGCGACGAACACCAGCAAGCCCTTCTTGAGCGCGTTCATCGCCGCAAACCCGCGGCGCGGGGGCGCGGCTAACCCTCCGCCGCGACGAAGACCAAAAAGATCGTGAACAGCGCGCCCCAGATCGCGATCGCCGGCCAGCGGAAGCGGCCGACGCGATGCATCGCGAAGTAGGCCGTGATCCCGCCTAGCAGGCCGAGCACGCCGGAGGCGATCGCGAACTTGTCGAGGTCCCAGTGCGTGAGCAGGAGCCCGAAAGCGATCGGGATCGTCGACTGGAAGACCATCGCGCCGGTGATGTTCCCGAGCGCGAGCGAGTCCTTGCCATCGCGCACCCAGAAGAAGCTGTTGGCCTTCTCCGGAAGCTCGGTGGCCAGCGGCGCCAGGATCAGCGAGAGCACGAGCGGCTCGACGCCGATGTCCTCGGCGAAGTGCAGGAGCTCCTCGACGAAGAGGTGGGCGCCGCCGACGATCGCGGCGAGGCCGACGATGAGCTGGATCACGATCAGCTTGCCGGGCGGGTTGGTGCGGTCGCCGAGGCGATCCATGATGAGCGGGCCGATCTCCTCGACGTCCTGGACCTCGCCGCCGGAGAGCAGCGTGCGCCGCACGTAGTAGCCGTAGGCGACCACGAAGATCACGACGAGGGGGATCTGCAGCGCGTCGGGCACATCGACCGCCCCGACGAGCACGCCGAGTCCGAAGAAGATCAGGAAGAAGACGAGGTCGCGCTCAAGCGTGGGCGCGTGCGCGCGGAGGTCAGTCCCCTGCGCCCGGCGCCTGCGGTAGAGCAGCGCGGAGAGCCCGACGAGCGCCATCGCGATCGTCGCCAACAGGAACGGGGCGCCGATGATCGCGCCGATCGCGACCTCGCCGGAGCCCTCAGCGCCACCGATCACCGCCACGATCGGGATCAGCGTCTCGGGCATCGCCGTGCCCACCGCGGCGAGCAGCGAGCCGACGGCGCCCTGCCCGAGCGCGAGGCGGTGCCCAGCCCACTCGACGGCGTTCGTGAACGTCAGCGCGCCCGCCAGGATGACGGCGAAGCTCGCCAGGAGAAGCAGGAATCCGCCCACGTCCGTTCCTTCCTTCCCAGGGTCAG
>PKER01000254.1 GCA_002919115.1 bacterium | reverse complement strand
CAGCCCCGCCTCGCGCGCCGCCGCCGAGCGCGCGGCCAAGCGGCGCGCCCAGCGCAAGCGCCGGCGCAGGCACGGCAGGAACAGGTGACGAGCGGGAGGTGATGTGCTGATGGCGGTCTTGGTCTGGATCTCGACGGCGGTTGCGGTCTGGCACTTCACCGTGCTCGTCCCCGACCGGTTCTGGGGTGGGATCGCGGGCGCGCTGTTCGGCGCCCTAGTCGGCGGCCTGATCTCGGGCGCTGCGTTCCAGGCGGCCCTCGGCCTGAGCCTGGGCGAGACGAGCCTGGCTACCGTCCTCTACACGCTGCCGGGCTGCCTCCTCGGCTGCGCCGCGGTCTACGCCTACGGCGTGCGCCACGAGGAAGAGATCCAGATCTAGCGCGGCCGCGCTCCTCCCGGGCGGTGCGAGCCCCGGGCGCGGGTCGGCTTGGATTCAGGGATTTCCCGGATACCGCGGCCGCGCGCCGTCGGCGATTCTCGCTGCTCATGAGGTTCGTGCGTGCCAGCGTGCCGCTGGCTCTTCTCGCTGTGCTCTTGATCCCCTCGAGCGCAGGGGCGATCACGCGGATCACCGGGGAAACAGACCGCTTCAGCCCTGACGACTCCGAGCAGATCACCATCGAGGGCGATGCCGAGGCGGCCGACATCGAGGTCGCGTACTTCGAGGACCATCCGACGGGATCGGCCACGATCGGCCGCCCAGTGCTGCGGTTTCGTAGCCGCAACGGTTCCGAGCTCGTCTCGCGCGGCACGTGCGTGCCGCTGGTGCAGCAGACAGGACTCCGGCTGATCGTCCTCTGCCCCGTGGGCTTCGACGGGAGGATCGAGGAGATCAATGGCGACCTGGGCGGGGGCAACGACGTGCTCGAGGTGATCGGCGCCCAGGCTGAGCTTCCGAGGCTGCGCATCAGCGGCGGCCCGGGGGCCGACCGCATCACCGGCGGGCCCGACCGCGACATCATCGCCGGAGGTGGCGGAGCCGACGAGCTCTCGGGCAGCGGCGGCAACGACCAGCTCTCCGGAGGCCCGGGCAACGACATCCTGCGCGGCGACGCGGGCAACGAGACGTTCGTGACCGAGCCCGGCGCTGACGCCTTCCACGGCGGCCCCGGGCGCGACACCCTCTCGTACCAGGACGCGAGCGGACCCGTCACGGTGACCCTCGACGGCGCCGCGAACGACGGCACCGGCGGAGGCTCCGAGGGCGACAACGTCGGCGGGACCCTCGAGGTCATCGTCGGCACCTCGGGCCCGGATTCGCTCACCGGGGGGCCGAACGCGGACGAGCTGCGCGGCGGGGCCGGTGACGACGAGCTGAACGGGCTGGGCGGCGACGACGTCCTGCAGCCGGGCACCGGCAACGACGCGGTGAGGGGGGCGCGGGAAGCGACACCGCCTCCTACGCTGACCGTACAGCGAGCGTGACGGCGAGCCTGGTCAGCGGGGCCGGGGGCTCCGCCGGTGAGAGCGACCTGTTCACCGGGATCGAGAACCTGCGTGGCGGCGCGGGCGACGACGAGCTCGAGGGCAGTACGGCCGCGAACGTCCTCGAGGGCGGCGCGGGGGCCGACCAGCTCCGCGGGCTCGCCGGAAACGACGTGCTGGACGGCGGCCCGGGCGCCACGGCGGCCGATGCGCTGGACGGCGGGCCCGGCATCGACGAGGCGAGCTACGCAGCCCGCAACGACGCGGTGCGCGTGGACCTCGGCGGTGGGACGAGCGGCGCGGGCAACGGCGCCGAGGGTGACGTGCTGACGTCGGTGGAGCGGGCGCGAGGCGGCAGCGGGGACGACGAGATCCTCGGTTCGGCCACGAACAACGTCCTCGCCGGCGGGCCGGGGGACGACTCGATCATCGGCCTCGGCGGCAACGACGAGCTCCGCGGGGAGGCGGGCACCGACGTGCTCTTCCGCGGCGCGGGCAACGACGAGCTGCTGGGCGACGACGGCTCGGCTGGCCAAGTCGGGGCGGACATGCTCTTCGGCGAGGCCGGGGACGACCTGCTCGACGGCGGCTCGTTCGGCCTCTCCGGGGCGACGCCGGTGCCGAACGTGCTCGTCGGCGGACCGGGCGACGACGTGTTCCGAAGCAACGGCAGCCAGGCCGTCGACACGGTGAGCTACGAGGGCGCAGCCGGCCCCGTGGTGGTCGACCTCGCCGCCGGGACGGCGAGCGGCGAGGACGAGGACGCGCTGATTCTGGTGGAGAACGTGCGCGGCTCCGCGCACGCCGACACGATCACCGGCGACGCGCGCGCGCCAACCGGCTCGAGGGCCTACTGGGAGACGACGTGATCACGGGGGGTGACGGCGCTGACGAGCTCGACGGCGGCTTCGGCGAGGACTCGCTGTTCGCGCGGGACGGATTCCCCGACCAGCTCGTATGCGGGCCGGACCTGGACGAGGCGGTGGCGGACACGATCGACGTGCTCGACGGAAGCTGCGAGGCGAAGCAGCTCGCGAACCCGGACAACCGCTTCTCGTTCGTCAAGGTGAAGCCCAACAAGCGGCGCGGCACGGCGCGGCTCGTGATCGCGGTCCCGGGCCCCGGCAGCCTCTCGCTCAAGGGCACACGCTCGGTGCGCCCCGCGAAGGTCCAGGCCGAGTCGGGCGGCAAGGTGCGGCTCTTGGTGCGCCCGCGCGGCCGCCTGCGCAAGCGCCTTCGGGCCAAGGGCCGCGGGCGGGCCAAGGTCCAGGTGACCTTCAGGCCCTTCGGGGGCGACCCGAGGACGAAGAGCCGCAAGGTCGCGCTCCGGATGACCCGCACGCGCAAGCGCTGAGGCAGGACCGGCGCCCCCAGCCGCAGCGCCACCCGAGTGAGGCGGATTTGTTCGACATAGCCGCACATATCCGCCTCACCTCGGGA
>PKER01000033.1 GCA_002919115.1 bacterium | reverse complement strand
CGCCGCCGACGTCACCGACCCCGCCACGCCCGCGCGGCTGGTCGAGGCTTCGCGCGCGGAGCTCGGCGGCGACCCGGACGTGCTCGTCAACAACGCCGGCGCCGCCCGCTGGCGCCCGCTCGAGGATGTCCCCGAGGAGGACTGGTACGCGGCCTGGGAGCTCAACGTGATGGCGCCGCTGCGGCTGATGCGCGCCGTGATCCCGGGGATGCGCGAGCGCCGCTGGGGCCGCATCGTGAACGTCTCCTCGACGGCGGGCAAGCGCCCCTCGGCGAACATGCCCGAGTACTCCGTGGCGAAGGCCGCGGAGCTCTCGCTCTCGCGCCTCTTCGCCGACCGCTACGCGCCCGACGGCGTGCTCGTCAACGCCGTCTGCCCGGGCCCGACCACCTCGCCGATGTGGGTCGCCGAGGGCGGCCTCGCCGACCAGTCCCGGGAGCTCGCCGGGATGGAAAGCCGCGAGGAGGCGCTCGCTGCGGCGGGCGCCAAGCGCCCGATCGGCCGGCTCGCCGAGCCCGGCGAGATCGCCGACGTGATCGTCTTCCTGTGCTCCGAGCGCGCCTCGTACGTGGCCGGCGCCGCCTGGGGCGCGGACGGCGGTACGGTGCCGGTCATCATCTGAGCGTGGCCCGCGCGACCGAACCTGAGCTGGAGCCCCTACGCCGGGTGCTCCTCGACCCCGACGAGGCCTTCGCCATGGGGGCCCAGGGCGGCCGCGTGGACGCGGCGGTCCTCGTGCCGATCTACGGCTGGGACGCGGACCCCGGCCTCGTCTTCACGGAGCGCCGCCACGACCTGCGGCGGCACGCGGGCGAGGTCTCGTTCCCGGGCGGGCGCCGCGACCCTGGCGAGACCTTCGTCGAGACCGCCCTGCGCGAGGCCGAGGAGGAGATCGGCCTGGACCCCGGCGACGTGCGGGTCGTCGGCGCGCTGCCGCCGATCGGCACCTTCGTGACCAACTTCAAGATCCACCCGGTAGTGGGGGTGATCGGCGGCGAGCTGAGCTTCCGGCCCAACCCGGCGGAGGTCGCGACCGTGCTCGCCTTCCAGATCGAGGCGCTGCGCGCGGGGTTCGCGATGCGCCGCCTGGTGCGCCGGGGCGTCCCGATCAGGACCCCGACCTACGCGGTCAGCGAGCACGTGATCTGGGGCGCCACGGCCCGCATCCTCGGCGAGCTCCTGGAGCGCCTAGAAGCGCTCGGCCCGGCCGCCCCCGGCTCCCTTGCCGAGGGCGAACCGGGCCGTTCGCGCACAGGGTGAGGGACCCTTAGACGTTCTTCTCGATCGGCACGTCGACGAGGTTGCCCCACTCGGTCCACGAGCCGTCGTAGTTCTTGACGTTGTCGTGGCCGAGGAGCTCGTGCAGCACGAACCAGGTGTGCGCCGAGCGCTCGCCGATGCGGCAGTAGGCGATCACCGGGTCCTGGCCGTTCAGGACGCCCTTCTCGGAGTAGAGCTCGCGGAGCTCATCCGCGGACTTGAAGGTGCCGTCCTCGTTCACGGCCTGCGCCCACGGCACCGACGCGGCGCCGGGGATGTGGCCGGAGCGCTGCGCGCCCTCCTGCTCGTAGCCCGGCATCGCGATCAGCTCGCCCGAGTACTCCTGCGGGCTGCGGACGTCGACCAGGCGGGTGTTGCCGCCCTCGAGCGCGGCGAGGACCTCGTCGCGGCGCGCGCGGATGGCGGGGTCGCCCTCCTTCGCGACGAAGGTCGCCTCGGGGTAGGACGGCGCCTCGGTCTCGGTCGGCCGGCCCTCGGCGATCCACTTGTCGCGCGGGCCGTTGATCAGCTTGACCTTGTCGTGGCCGTAATAGCGGAAGTACCAGTACGTGTAGGCGGCGAACCAGTTGTTGCGGTCGCCGTAGAGCACCACGGTGTGGTCGTTCGAGATCCCGCGGCTGCCCATCAGCTTCCCGAACTCCTCAGCCGAGAGGAAGTCGCGCTTGACCTGGTCCTGAAGATCGGCCTTCCAGTCGAAGCCGATCGCGCCGGGGATGTGCCCCTCGGCGTACAGGGCGGGGTTCTCGTCGACCTCGACGATGCGGATCGAGTCGTCGTTCAGGTGCTCGGCGACCCAATCGGTCGATACGAGAACGTCCTTTGCGTAGTCCGACATGCCGGTGGTTTCCCTCCTAATTGACCTAATTCGGATCAGATTTTAACTGTTTACGCTCCGCGGCGCGAGCCGCGCGCTCGCTCGATGTGGCGCAGGCGCAACCGGCCGGCGTTAGGGTTGGCCCAGGGTTATGGCGGAGGAGCGCAAGAGCTCGACGTCGCGGTCTCGCGGCGCCTCGACGCGCAAGACGACGACCCGATCGAACGCGTCCGGCAAGGCGAGCGCCAAAAAGAAGACGACGGCCGCGTCGAAGTCGAAGTCGTCCGCCGCCAAGGCGACCGCGGCGGCGAAGAGCACCGCCAAGGGCGCCGCGGCGAAGACGGCGAAGGCCTCCTCGAAGAGCGCGACGGCGAAGAGCACGGCCGCGAAGCGCTCCACGACGGCCAAGAAGGCCGAGACGGCCAAGGCGGAATCCAAGACCGCCGCCAAGGCCGCCAAGAAGGCCGCGAGCGCGAAGAAGCCGGCCGCGAAGGCGGCGAGCGCGAAGACCTCGGCTGGGGCGGGGAAGAAGGCCGCCGCGACCAAGAAGGCGGCCCCGGCGAAGAAGGCCGCCGCAAAGAGCTCGGCGACCACCAAGCGGACCGCCGCCAAGGCGCCCACCGCCGCGAAGGCCACCTCGACCCGCAAGCGCTCGACCGCCAGGGCCTCTGCTTCCGGGCGGGCCTCCTCTTCGGCCAAGTCCGCAACCTCCACGAAAGCCACCGCCGCGAAGGCCGCCGCCGGCGAGGCCCCCACAGCCGCAGCCGAGCGCGCCG
>PKER01000119.1 GCA_002919115.1 bacterium | reverse complement strand
CTGCTGTGGCGGGGGGCGCGGGCGGGGGGGGCGGCGCGGGGGGGGGGGCGGCGCGGAGGGGGTGGAGGTCGACTTGGTCGAGGGCGACGCCGAGGCGCTGCCGTTCGCGGACGAGGAGTTCGACGCCGTCGTCTCGGTGGTGGGCGTGATGTTCGCCCCCAACCAGGAGGCCGCGGCGCGCGAGCTCGCGCGGGTCTGCCGAACGGGCGGCACGATCGCGCTGGCGAGCTGGGCGCCGGACGGGTTCGTCGGCGACCTCTTCAAACTGGTCGCGAGCTACCTGCCCCCGCCGCCGAACGTGTCGCCGCCCGCCTTGTGGGGGACGCGCCAGCGGCTCGTCGAGCTCTTCAGCGGCGAGGTGCGCTCGCTCGACACCGAGCCGCGCGTCTTCCGCTTCCAGGCGCCGAGCGCCGCCGCTCTGGCCGACCTGTTCCTCACGCGCTACGGGCCGACGCTGAAGGCGTGGGAGGCGCAGGACGACCGCGGCCGCGAGGCGCTCAGGGAGGACTTCATCGCGCTGATCGCACGCTACGACGACGACGAGCCGGGATCGGTGAGCGTCGCCTCGGACTACCTCGAAGCGGTCGCCGTCCGCTAGGCCGGGGTGACCTTCTTCCAGATCTCGGCGAGCGCGTCCAGCTCCTCGTCGGAGAGGTGATCGAGGAAGTGGCGGCGCACGCCCTCGAGGTGGGCGGGGCGCGCGGCGTCGAGCTTGGCGCGGCCCTTGTCGGTGAGCACCGCGTGCCAGCCGCGGGCGTCCTCGGGGCAGCGGGCGCGCTCGACCAGGCCCTGGCGCTCGAGGCGGTCGACGAGGCGGGTCAGGCCGCTGCGGCTCAGCAGCAGCGCGTTCGCGAGCTCGCCCATCCGCAGGCGGTTCTCGGGCGCGTCGGCGAGCGCGATCAGCACCTCGTAGGAGGTGAGGGGGAGGTTGTGGTCGCGGATCAGCTCCGCGTCCAGGCTCCCGACGAGCTCGCGGTACGCGCGGAGCATGCCGCGCCAGGCGGCGAGCTCCCTGCTATCGAGCTGCGCTGTGCGGGTATCGGCCCGGGTGGACACGTCTCAAGACTACCGGTAAAGAGCGATGTAGTTGCACAATCAATTACTTTGCAAGTATAGTTGAGTGCACAACTACCCCACCCGAGCACGCACCGAAACGAGGTCTCCATCCAGATGAAGCTGAACGGCATCCACCACATCACCGCGATCACCGCCGACGCGCAGCGCAACATCGACTTCTACGCGGGCGTACTCGGGCTGCGCCTGGTGAAGAAGAGCGTCAACCAGGACGAGCCCAGCGTCTACCACCTCTTCTACGCTGACGAGCAGGGCTCGCCGGGCGCCGACATGACCTTCTTCGAGTTCCCGTACGCGGCGCCGGGCCGCCCGGGGGCGGGCATGATCCACCGGATCACCTGGCGCGTCGCGTCGACCGACGCCTTCGGCTTCTGGGAGCGGCGGCTCGCCGAGGCCGGCGTGCAGGCCGAGGCCACGGACGAGTACCTGCGCTTCAGCGACCCCGAGGGCCTCGCGCACGAGTTCGTGGTCGCCGACGTGCCCGACCAGCCGCTGATCGCAGACCACCCGGAGGTCCCGCGCGAGTTCGCGATCCAGGGATTCCACGGGGTGCGCGCGTACGCGTTCGACCCCGAGCGCAGCAAGCGGTTCTTCGAGGAAACCCTGGGCTTCGAGCCGAACGGCGACGGCTGGGAGGTGCGCGGCGCGACCCGCGGCGGCCTCTACGCCTACGACGAGGCGCCCGCCGAGCGCGGCCTGCAGGGCGCGGGCACGGTGCACCACGTCGCCTGGTACTCGGAGACCGAGGATCACGAGCCCTGGCGCGAGCGCATCGCCGCGGCGGGCGCGCGGCCGACGCCGGTGATCGACCGGTTCTGGTTCCGCTCGGTCTACTTCCGCGAGCCCAACGGCATCCTGTTCGAGCTCGCGACTCCCGACCCCGGGTTCGCCGTCGACGAGGACCCCGAGCACCTCGGCGAGAAGCTGATTCTCCCGCCGTTCCTCGAGGACAAGCGCGAGCAGATCGAGGCGATCCTCAAGCCGGTCCGCAACCCGCGGCAGAGCGCCCGCGCGTGAGCGACCTGGTCACCGTCGTCCGCGAGCCCGCGGAGGAGCCGCAGGGCGCGCTCGTGCTGAACCACGGGCGGGGGGCGGACGAGAACGACCTGTTCCCGCTGCTCGAGGAGCTCGATCCCGCCCGGCGCCTGCTCGGGGTGACGACCGGGGCGCCGCTCGTGAACGTCCCGCCGGGCGGGCGCCACTGGTACATCGTCCCGCGGGTCGGCTACCCGGACCCCGACACGTTCCAGGCGAGCTACGCGCTGCTTTGCGAGCGGCTCGACGCGCTGCTCGCCGAGCGGGGGATCGGCTGGGAGCGGACCGTGATCGGCGGCTTCTCCCAGGGCGCGGTCATGTCGTACGCGGTCGCGCTCGGGCCCGGCAGGCCGGCGCCCGCGGGGCTGCTCGCCTTCAGCGGGTTCATCCCGACGGTGCCGGGCTGGGAGCCCGAGCTCGAGGGGCGCGAGGGCACGCGCATCTTCATCCACCACGGCAGCGGCGACCCCGTGATCTCGGTCGAGTTCGCGCGCCGCGCCCGCGAGCTGCTGCGCGCGGGCGGGCTCGAGCCCGAGTACCTGGAGACCGAGGCGGGCCACTGGCTGCCGCCCGAGGCGCTCGCCCCGGCCAAGCGGGTGCTGCTCGAGGCCGTGCCGGCCTGACCGCGAACTCGCGAACACGCGTCCCACGACTTCGCGGTTGAGGCTCCAGGGGAGCCGTAAGTGCGACTTCGCGGGGGGTGGGGCCGTGAGTCGCGGTTAGGACTCAGCCCGCTCAGCCGCGCTCGGATGCGAGCGCGGGCGCGGCCGCGGCGCGCGTGGGCGCGCCGGGGGCGCCC
>PKER01000130.1 GCA_002919115.1 bacterium | reverse complement strand
CGAGCGGATCGAGCGGGTGGCGGCGGCGCTCGCGGCCCAGCCGGGCGCGCCGCCGCGTTCCCGCGCGATCGGACGTTAGTCCGCGCGAGTACATTCCCGGCATGGCTGCGCCGCCGGATGCGCTCGACCGCTACCGCGAATACCTGCAGGCGGAGATCGACAGCGCGTTCCTCTACCTGACGCTCGCGGAGCTGGCGGACTCCGAGCAGCTCGCCGAGGTCTACCGGCGGCTGGCGGCCACGGAGGAGCGGCACGCGAAGGTCTGGCGCGAGCACGTGCGCTCGGCGGGGGCGGAGCTTCCCCCGGAGCGGCCCACGCGGCGCGCGCGGGCGCTGGCGTGGCTTGCGCGCCGGCTGGGCCCGGACTTCGTCCTGCCGACCCTGGTCGAGCAGGAGGCGCTCGACAGCCACACCTACGACGAGTACGAGCGGCTGGGCGAGCCCGGGATGTCCGCGGACGAGCGTTCGCACGCGCGCATCCTGCGCACGATCAGGGGCGGCCTGCCCGGCAGCGAGCTGGCCCGGTTCGAGGGGCGCCACCGGGCGATCGGCGGCAACGCGCTGCGCGCCGCGGTGCTCGGCGCGAACGACGGGCTGCTCTCGAACTTCAGCCTGATCATGGGCGTCGCGGGCGCCGAGCTCTCGAACGAGTCGATCCTGATCACGGGGATCGCCGGCCTGCTCGCGGGCGCGGGTTCCATGGCGCTCGGCGAGTGGATCTCCGTGCAGAGCTCGCGCGAGCTCCAGGAGCACCAGATCGAGGTGGAGCGCGCCGAGCTCGCCGAGATGCCCGACGAGGAGCGGGAGGAGCTGGTGCTGATCTACGAGGCGAAGGGCGTCGAGCGCGCGAACGCCGAGCGGCTCGCCGACCGCCTGCTGGCCGACCGCGAGCAGGCGCTCGACACGCTGGTCCGCGAGGAGCTCGGGATCGACCCCGGCGAGCTCGGCGGCTCCGCTTGGACGGCCGCGGGCGCGTCGTTCGCGCTGTTCGCGATCGGCGCGGTGATCCCGCTGGTCTCGTTCATCTTCCTGTCGGGCACGGCGGCGGTCGCGCTCAGCGTGGCGCTCTCGGCGGCCGGGCTCTTCGGATTGG
This sequence comes from bacterium, assembly GCA_002919115.1. Classification (GTDB taxonomy): domain Bacteria; phylum Actinomycetota; class Thermoleophilia; order Solirubrobacterales; family 70-9; genus RSA11. Next base: position 1,837 of record PKER01000130.1, on the reverse strand, counting down.
GGGCGGCGACCGCGCTCATCACCGGGCGCGGCGTCGCCTACAGCGGCATGCGCCAGCTGCTGATCGGCGTCGCCGCCGCTGCGATCACCTACGGGGTCGGGAGCCTGATCGGCGGCGTCGTCGCATGAGCCCGCGCCGGATGCGCGGCCGCTTGGCGGAGCCGGGACTGGAAAGGAGTGATTGATGACGGGCGCGAGCGACGGCGCCGAGGTGATCCCGGTCACCGACCCGGCGACGGGCCAGGTGATCGGGGTGGTCCCGGCGGGAGGCGAGTTGGAGGCGCGCGCGGCGGTCGCCGCCGCCGCGGACGCGTTCGAGGGCTGGCGGCGCACCGCGCCCGCTGAGCGCGCGCGGGCGCTCAAGGAGGCGGCGCGGCGCCTGCGCGAGCGCGCCCGCGACATCGCGGAGCTGCAGACGCTCGAGAACGGCCGGCCGCTGCGCGAGTCGATGCGCGGCGTGGAGGAGGCGATCTCAAAGCTCGAGATGTACGCGGAGCTCGGCGCGCTGCACCGCGGCCACTCCCTCCCGGGCGAGTGGGGCGCCACCGACATGGCCGTGCGCGAGCCGCACGGCGTCGTCGCGCTGCTCGTCCCGTGGAACGACCCGGTCGCGATCGCGGGCGGCCAGATCGCCGCGGCCCTGGTCACCGGCAACACCGTGGTCTTCAAGCCGTCGGAGCTCACGCCGCTCTCGGCGATCGCGTTCGTGCGGGCGTTCGAGCTTCCCGACGGCGTGCTCAACCTGCTGCACGGCGACGCGCGCGCCGGGGCGCCCCTGGTCGCCGACCCCCGGGTCGCGCTCGTCGCGCACACGGGCTCGGTCGCCACGGGCCGCGAGATCGCGCGGGTCTGCGCCGAGCGCGGTGCGCGCTGCCTGCTCGAGCTCGGCGGCAAGGACCCGCTGATCGTCGACCGCGACGTCGACCCGGCTTGGGCGGCCGAGCAGGCCGCGGGCGGCGCGTTCGCCAACGCGGGCCAGGTCTGCACCTCGGTCGAGCGCATCTACGCGCACCGCGACGTGGCGGAGGAGTTCGCCGAGGAGCTCGCGCGCCGCGCCGACGCGCTGCGCGTGGGCCCGGGGCTTGACCCGGCGAGCGAGATGGGCCCGCTGATCGACGAGCGCCAGCTCGCGGTCGTCGACCGGCACGTGCGCGAGGCGCTCGACGGCGGCGCGCAGGCGCGCGCTGGCGGGCGCCGCCTCGACGGCGAGGGCTTCTTCTACGCGCCCACCGTGCTCGTCGGAGCGCGGCCCGAGATGTTGATCATGCGCGAGGAGACCTTCGGGCCGGTGGCGGCCATCCAGGTGGTCGGCTCCTTCGACGAGGCGATCGCCGCCGCCAACGCGAGCGACTACGGGCTCGCCGCCACCGTGCTCACCGCCTCGCAGGCGAACGCGCGGCGCGCCTGGCGCGAGCTCGACGTGGGGACCGTGAAGGTGAACTCGGCGTGGGGCGGGGCGCCCGGCGCGGCGCCGCACCCGCGGCGCTCGAGCGGTGTGGGCGGCTCGGGCTACGGGCCGGAGCTGCTCGACGAGATGACACGCGTCAAGGTCGTCCACATGAAGCACGCGCCCGGCCGCGCGGGCTAGCCCTCGCGCTCCGGCATCGCCGGGGGCGCCAGGCGGTAGGTCGGCGGGGTCTCCGAGAGCCTGATCGGGTTGCGCGGCAGGCGGACCTCGCGGCCCTCCTCGTCGCGCACGACCACGACCGGGTCCAGGCCGAGCGCCTCGGCGAACGCAAACGCGCCCCGGACGTCATTCACCTCGCCCGCGGGGACGCCGGCGTCCGCGAGCAGCGCCGCCCACTCGGCGGCCGGCCGCGCGGCGAGCAGCTCGGTGA
>PKER01000189.1 GCA_002919115.1 bacterium | reverse complement strand
CCGCGCGCTTCGCGCGCTGGGCGCGCTGGAAGGCGAGCTCGGTGACGACCTTCGCGTTCTCCGTGCGGCCCGCCGCCTGGTCGCCCGGCACGACGTTCACGTGCACGGGGATCGTCGCGAGCTCGCTGCGCATCGTGCGCAGGTCCACCCAGCGCAGCTCGAGCTCGCAGACCTGCGCGAGCCCGAGCTCGGCGATCGCCGGCACGTCGATCTCCAGCACGAGGCGGCGCGTCTCCTCCGAGTAGAGGTCGCCGAGCTCGACCATGAACCCGCCCTCGATCGGGGTCGAGGGCAGGTCGTTGAAGAGGCGCACCGCGGCGACCTCGCGCGACGGCCGCACGGTGAGGCTCACGGCCTGCGCGGTCTGGGCGAGCAGCCCCTCGACCTCCGAGGCGAGCGCGCGCCCGGCCTCGTCGCCGTCGGGCGCGAAATGCGCGTTGCCGCCCCCGCCGCGGGCGATCGCGGCGAGCAGGTCCTCGTCGTAGCCCAGGCCGATGCCGATCGTCGACGTCGAGATGCGCGCGCCGTGCGCCCCGCCCGCGAACGCCTCGAGCCGGGCGTGGTCGGTCACGCCCTGGTTCGCGTGGCCGTCGGAGAGCAGGACGACCGTCGCCCCCTCCTCGCCGGCGACCCGCCGCGCCTCCTGGATCCCGCGCAGAAGGCCGCCGGAGAGGTTCGTCATCCCGCCGGGGTGGATGCGCCCGAGCGCGGCGCGCACCGCGGTCCCGTCGCCCACGGGCCCGGCCGCCACGGGCACCTGCACGGCGTGGTCGAAGGCGACAACGCCCAGCCGGTCGGTCGGGCGCAGGCGGCCGACGAGCGCGTCGAGCGCGACCAGCGCCGCCGAGAGCCGCTCGCCGCGCATCGAGCCGCTGCGGTCGATCACCACCTCGAGCGTCGCCGGCGGCCGCTCGCTCGCCCCGGGCATCGCGGGCGCGGTGAGCTCGAGCAGCGCGTGGATGGTCTCGCCGTGCTCGACGGCGATCAGGTCGTGCTGGAGGTGGAGGTCGCTTCGCATGGCCCGGGAGTCGGACCGAGGCGCGGGGATCTGACAGGCGGGGTCGGCCGGCCCCGCGAAAACGCTCGGCCTACCGCCGCGCCTTGCGCCGGAAGGCGAACCGCGTCTGCCCGTCCGCCGTGCGGCGCTGCTCTACCCGCGAGACCTTGCTCGCGTGGCGGCGGATCTTCCGCGCGATCGCGTCCTGGGCGGGGCGGTTGCGGGTGCGCAGCGTGATGCCGTCGCGCGGCCACAGGTCGCGCCCGCAGAACTCCTGCTGGCGGGCGAGGTAGTCGAGGACGTCGGCGACCGACCCGCGCTTCTCCCTGTCGCCCAGGTCGTGGTCGAGGGAGAGCTCGACCACGCGCCCGCTCGCGAGCAGCGCGATCGCCTCGGTCGCCGTGGTGACGTGGATCCAGCCCTGCGGCGCCGGCCGCCGTTCGCGGTCGTCGTCCAGCCAGACGCGCAGCTCGCGACGCGCGCCGCTCATGCCTGTCCCAGCAGGTCGGTTCGCATGCACAAGGAACGAGTCGGTCCCGATGCCCCTTCCCCTGACAAGGAGATCGGTAATCAGCCCGACGGCCCAAGCGTCGACCCTCACCCGTCGTCAGATCGGCGTCTTCGCGGCGGACCACCAGGTCGTCGAGAAGGCAACGAGAACCACGCGCGACCGGCGCGCGGAGGAGGATTGATGACGATCCAGATCCCACGATGGGTGGTCCAGGTAGGGGCACTACTGCTGAGCTGCGTGCTCGGAGCGGTCATCGCTTTGCTCACGAGCGGCGGGAAGGGGGACGCGGATGCAGAGCCCCGGGTCGTGACCACGACGACCACGGTCACCGAGACGGCGGACGCGGACACGGCGAGCGCTGCCTCTGAGCCCGATGTCGGAGCGGAGGAAGCCGCGGAGGACGACGAGCGGGACTGCGATGCGCTCGGAATCAACTCGAAGGAGCGCAAGGAGGGGACCTGCAGTACGGACGGTCAGCGGGTCACGGTGGTGAACCGCGACAGCACGCTTCAGCTCAAGGAGCTCGACGCGCGTCTGCTCTCGATCGACACGCCGGGCTCCACCCTCTCGAACGACCTCGGCACCGAGCGCGCGAACGGGACGTTCGTGATCGTGCGGCTCGCCATCACGAACAAGCTGAACACCCCCGTGTACTTCGAGGACGGCATCGAGCCGCAGGTGTATCTGCTGCTCGACGACAGCATCTACACGCCTCAGTTCGAGGTCGCCAACGGCATCGTGGAGGACTCGTTCGTCTGGCAGGGCAAGGAGATCCAGCCGAAGACCACTCAGGAGGGTTCGGTGATCTTCGATGTCCCCGAGGACGCGCTGGCTGACCTGGACCGCTCCGGAAACATCCAGATCCTGAACTTCAGCGACGTCGACCGCAGTCGGCCCCGTCTGCCCATCGGCGTGATCAGGACCTACGACTGAGCGTGAGCAGCGGGGCGGTTCGGTTCGGACGGTCGAGCCGCCCCGCCGCAGCGCCGTCCACCGGATACGTACGCGAACCTCTCACCAACGGTTCCCAGTTGCATTCCACCGCCCCCGCATCTAACGTCCCCCAACAGGGTTAATCGCAACCAGGGGCGGGAGAGGTCGCCTCAGGTAAGGGGGATCATGAGGCTGAGTGTCGTCGCTACGTGTGTCTTCTTGGCGGGCGTTGCGCTGATGGTTGCCGTGGCTCGCGCCGGAGCACGGGATCGCAGCCGAGCGTTAGCCATCGCCCGCGCCGGTCTCGATCGCTGACCGGTCTCTGGGCTTCGACGGCGCCGGGCCGCGGCCCGCGACCCGGCGTGGGGGCGGCTCGGCTCCCGGCGCCGAACCGAGCCGCCTGCGCGGAGTCCGCTACGCCGCCGCCCCCTCGTACCGCAGCGACCCCGGCGTCTCCAGCTTCTCGCCGGTCTCGAGCAGCGTCTTGAGGCCC
>PKER01000156.1 GCA_002919115.1 bacterium | reverse complement strand
ACGCCCGCTCCCCCAGGCGCCTACGCTCAGCAAGGTTCGCGAGACGCAGCAGGGCGCTCGCGCGCTGCCATTCAGGCCGATTCGTGGATCCTGGCCCAGCTTCACGCTGGAGCCGGAGCGCCATCGTCCGCAGTCCGGCTACATGCGCACGGAACTCGGACTCAGGCAGCGCGGTGACGCAGGCCAAGTACTCCGACTCGATGTTGCTGTCCATGTCCTATGCCCTCCTGCGATTCCTGTGGCGCAAGCAGCGCCGCAGTGAGAATGCTGGCGAGCCGTCCTGACGGTACGTTCGGGAGGTCAGCGCAAGCGGGTCTATGCGGCCAGGTGGGACGCAATCGCGTCCAAGCACGCCTGGACGCGCTTCTGCGCAGCCAGGAACCGCGACTGCGCCAACTCGTAGTCCGCTGCCTGATCGCCCCTCAACGCGGCGGACGCCGCCTTTTGCAGGGCGTCGGACGCGAGCTCCAGTCCGAACAGCGCTTCGGACAACTCGTCTAATGCGGCGAATCGCCGGGGTGCCTCGTGGGGATCGAGTCCCGCCGCCAAAGCGTCGGCGGACCACTCGAACTCAGAGCGCCACCCATGCTCGCGACGCAGGTCCTCGGCGAGCCTGGCGACGCTCTCGCCTCGGACACGCTCGGCCGCGGCGCTCACCTCCGCGGCGGCGCGGCGCGCCTCCTCGGCGGCGCTCATCGGCGGGGGCCCTTCCGCGGGATCGACCGCCCGCAAACGGGGTTTGCCAACCCCCTGTCCCTGTCGGTCATTATCCGGCATAGGCGGCGGCCCGGAGACGGTGACTGGTACCGCGTCGGGCGGCGCGAGCGTACCGCAGGTCAAGGACGGCTGGGAGCGCGCCCGGCGCGGCCTTTCGCGAACGCGCAGCTACGGCTCCCGGGGAGCCTCAACCACGCAATCGCGAAACGCGGTCCCGCGCGTTCGCGCTAGCGGCTCCCGGGGAGCCTCAACTGCGATTTCGCGGGGGGTCAGAGGCCCGGGACGCCAGGGCTGCCGGAGCTGTTTTCGATCACGAAGGCCGCGACCCCGATCACGATCAGCAGGATGCCGGCGAGCACGGCGAGCGGCACCCGCGCCGACTGGCCCCAGGCGCCCACGAGGAACCCCGCGCCGACCACGATCAGGTACGGCACGAGGTCGGAGACGCTGGTCGCCGCCGCGGTGAGCATGGCCGGGACTATGCCGGGTGCGGCGGCGTCGGGGCGCACTGGCCGCCGCGGCGTTCATCTACGCTGATGCCCATGGCGGATCCCGTCACGAAACCCGCCGACGTGACCGAGGTCAAGGAGGCCCTGGCCCGCGTCGGGTACCTGGCCGACGAGCCCGCCGCGCTGGTCTCGTTCCTCGCGCAGGCGCTCGGCAAGCCGGTCCTCGTCGAGGGCCCGGCGGGCGTCGGCAAGACGGAGCTCGCGAAGGCCCTGGCGCGCGCGACCGGGCGCGAGCTGGTGCGCCTGCAGTGCTACGAGGGGCTCGACGAGTCCAAGGCGCTGTACGAGTGGAACTACCGCAAGCAGCTCTTGAGCATCCAGGCCCGCGCGGTCGAGCGCGGCGTCGCGGGCGACGCGGGGCGCGACCCCGCCGGGGCGGCCGACGAGGCCACGGCCGGCATCTTCACCGAGGAGTACCTGCTCACCCGCCCGCTGCTGAAAGCGATCGCCAGCCCCGACCCGGTCGTCCTCCTGATCGACGAGATCGACAAGACCGACCAGGAGTTCGAGGCGATGCTGCTCGAGGTGCTCTCGGACTTCCAGATCTCGATCCCCGAGCTCGGCGTGATCGAGTCGCGCACGCACCCGATCGTCATCCTCACCTCGAACAACTCGCGCGAGCTCACCGAGGCGCTCAAGCGCCGCTGCCTGTACCTGTGGCTCGGCTACCCGTCGGTCGAGCGCGAGATGGAGATCGTCCGCCTGCACTCGCCCGAGCTCGACGAGACGCTCGCGCGCAAGCTGGTCGAGGTCGTGAACATGGTCCGCAGCCTCGACCTCAAGAAGCCGCCGTCGATCGCGGAGTCGATCGACTGGGCGCGCGCCCTGCTCCTGCTCGGGGCCGACGACATCGACCGCGACGTCTTCAACCGCACGATGTCGATCATCGTCAAGCACCGCACCGACCTCGACCTCGTCGCCGAGCGCGTCGGCATGCAGCTCGGCGGCGAGCCGACCCGGGCCGAGGCGAGCGGTTGAGCGCTCCTCCCCCCGGCCTGGCCACCCGGCTCGTCGAGCTCGGCGAGGAGCTGCGCGCGGAGGGGATGTCGGTCGGGACCAGCGAGCTGCTCGACGCGTTCGCGGCGCTCGAGGCCGTGCCGTGGACCGAGCCCGACGACTTCCGCGAGGCGCTCGCCGCCACGCTCGCCAAGTCGCCGGAGGACCGGCGCATCTTCGACCTCGTCTTCGACCGCTTCCTCTTCCGCGCCGTCGAGCTCGAGGCGGTCACGCGCGACGTGCGCGAGGGCCACCGCTACCGCGGCGGCGAGCGCATCGACCTCGACGCGCTGAGCGAAGCGGTCCGCGAGGCCATCGCCGAGGGGCGCGACGGCGAGATGCGCGACCTCGCGCGGCTCGCCGTGGTCTCGTTCGGCCGCCAGGGCGACGGGTCGGGGGTGGTCGGCGTGGACGTCCAGCGCATCCGGCGGAACCTTGGCCTGCAGTCGCAGGCGGGCGCGCAGGCGGGCGAGCGCAACCTCGACCGCACCCAGATCGCCAGGTTCGAGCGCCACCTGCGGCGCGAGCTCGAGCGGCTGCAGATCGAGCGCACCCAGAAGCTGCCGCCCGCGCGCCCCCTGGCCGACCTCGACCGCTCCCTGCCCACCAGCCCGACCCAGGACCTCGCCGCCGTCCACCGCGCCGTCGCCCAGCTCAAGCGCCGACTCGCCACGCTCGGCCACGACCAGCGCGGGCGGCGCCGGCGCTCGATC